>NZ_JAHWGR010000019.1:0-144192 GCF_020873825.1 Micromonospora sp. DH13 | reverse complement strand
GCGCGAAGGCGTTCGTCGACCTGGTCGACCAGCGGGCCGGCGCGGACCACCTGTGGGACAGCGGCTACCAGCTCGGCGACTGGCTCGACCCGACCGCCCCGCCGCACGCCCCGCCCCGGCGGGCGCGACACGTGGTCGAGGGTCGGTCAGAGGCCCGGTGCGGTGGGCCGAGCCGTCCGGGGCTTCGGCTCGCGGATCTCGGCCACGTCGATCGCGTCGAGGCGGGCCAGCACCTCCGCGTCCGGGATCAGGGCGGCAGCGCGACCGGCGGCGGCCACCTCCTCGGGGTTCTCCGCGCCGACGATCGCGGCGGCCACCGTGGGCCGGGACAGCAGCCAGGCGACGGCCAGCTCGTCGGCGCGGTGCCCGGCGGCGGCGGCGATCTCCTCCACCTGCGCGGCGGCGGCCTGCTGGGACGGGGTGAACGCGCCGCCGCCCCACCGGGACTCCCCCGCGTGCGCCCTGGTGCGGGCCGCCGCCCCGGCGAGCAGCCCCCCGGCGAGCGGGCTGAACGCCACCACCGACAGCCCGAACCTGTCGGCGAGGGGGACGATCTCCGCCTCCACGCCCCGCGCGAACAGGTGGTAGCGCACCTGGAGGGCGACGGGTGGGTGCAGCCGCCGGTCGTCGCAGATCCACAGCGCGTGCACGGTCTGCCAGGCCGGGAACGTCGACAGCGCACAGTGCCGGGCCTTGCCGGCGCGGACCAGGTCGTCCAGCGCGGCGAGGGTGGTCTCCAACGGGGTGGCCGGGTCGGGATGGTGGGCGTAGAAGACGTCGACGTGGTCGGTGCGCAGCCGGCGCAGGCTGCGGTCGAGCTGGGCGAACAGGTGCCGGCGGGACAGTCCCCGGTCGTTGACGCCCGGGCCGACCGGCTCCTGCGCCTTGGTGCACAGCACCACGTCGTCGCGGCGGCCGGCCAGGGCCCGGCCGAGGATCTCCTCCGCCGACTCCCGCTCGGCCGCCGGGGGCACGCCGGGGCGGTCGAAGTGCGGCAGGTTGCCGTACGCGTTGGCGGTGTCGACCAGGTTGATGCCGGCGTCGAGGGCGGCGCCGACGACGGCGTCGGCGCGGGTGGCGTCGGGCGCCACGCCGAAGGTCGCCGTGCCCAGGGCGATCCGGGAGACCCGGATACCGGACGGGCCGAGCAGCGCGTACCTCATGGTTGTCCTCCTCGTGGCTGCCGGTCGACCACCACGCAGGGGGTGGGCGTGCCGGCGGTGCGGGCCGGTTCGCGGCGCAGCGTGCCGGCCACGGCGTGCAGCACCTCGGCGGTGGGCGGGAAACCGCTGGCGGGCGGGTCGTCGGCGAGGCAGGCCAGCAGGTCCAGCCCGCCGGCCGGGCCGCGCAGCCGCAGCCCGGTGGTGCCCGGCGGCGGCGTCCCGGGCAGCCGCCGCCAGCCGGCCGTGCCGGCCAGCTCCCGCAGCGCGAACCACAAGGGGTACGCGGCGAACGCGTCGCCGGCCGGCTCGCCGACGCCGCGCAGGCCGGTGGTGTGGCACAGCGACACGCGGGCCACCCCGGCGGCGGCGAAGCCGGCGAGCGCGGCCACCGTCCAGGCGGCATGGAACACCGACCGCTGCCGGGCGAGCCCCGGCCCCCAGCCGTACGCGGGGCCGGGCGTGGCCGCCCCCCACGAGTCCCAGTACGGCAGGTGACCGACCGGGCCGACCAACAGCGGCCGGCCGCCCGCCAACTCGGTGGCGGCGGCCAGCACGGCGGGGTGGCTGTCGAGCGACGATCGCACGGCGGCCCGGTCGACGTCGTGCGCGCAGGACGCGATCGGGAACGTGACGACGTCCAGCTCGTCGACCGGCGGCGCGGCGAGCAGGGCGGCCAGGTGGGCGCGGCTGCCGCCGCCGATCGTCACGCCCGCGCCGAGGCGGGGGCGCAGGGCGCGCACCAGCGCGGCGGAGGTGCGGGCGGTGCCCGCGTCGAACGCGAGGACGGTGGTCAGCCGGCCGTCGAGCAGGCCGGGCAGCTCGGCGGCGGGCCCGGGATCGGTGGGGTCGGCGACGAGGGTGAGGACGACCGGCACGTCCAGGGCACGGGCTGCCGTGGCGTCGGCGGCCAGCAGCTCCCGCCACCGGGGGTGAGCGAGGTCGGTGGTCAGGTGGAGGAAGGCCGGCCGCAGCTCGGCGACGGCCGCGAGGGCGGCCGACGGAAGCGCTCCCCCGGAGTGCTGCAGCCCCAGCGGAGGCATGACGCCGGCCGGGGTGGCCACGTCGGGCCGGCGGGGGCGGGCGCGGGCCGGCCCCGGGGCGGTTGGAGCGGCGGTGATCCGGAGCCGGTGGCGCAGCACGTCGCCGGGGCGCAGGACGATCGGACGGGGCGCGGCCAGCGGCGGCGTGTAGGTCTTGAAGCCGTCGTCGGACCAGTCGCGGTGGTCCTCCACCTCGAACTCGCCGCCGTCGAGTTCCAGCACGACGCCGGTGGGGGCGAGGTCCAGCTCCATCCGAGCGCCGGCGGCGAACACCGGCGACCGGGCGACGTGCCGGGGAAACGCGAACCCGGCCGGGAGCCCGCCCGGGTGCCCGCGCACCGGGCGTCCGGCCTGGTCCCCGGGGTGCAGGACGGCCGGGCCGACCCGGTTGACCCGCACCGTGCGGGTGCCGGCGGGCCGGGACTCGAACGCGACGTCGAAGCCGTCGGGGACGGCCCGGATCTCGCCGCGCAGGTCGAGACCGTGCCCCGGGTAGCGCGCCGTGAACGTGGCGGCGGGCCCGTCCCGGCCGGACGGGGCGAGGGTGTACGTCAGCGCCGCCCGCTCGGTCGACCAGTCGGTGGCCCGCACGGTGTGCAGGACGCGGGTGAGCACCCGCCGCCCGTCGAGCCGGACGTCCTCGATCCCGCGCACCGTGAGCCGGGCCGACCACCGCCCCAGCGCGAGGTCGTGCCACGGTTCGGCCGACTCCCGGTCCCCCCACGCCAGTTCGTCGGCCCCGCCGGTGTCAGGCACCCCAGCCGGCCTGCTGTCCGCCGGCCCGTTCGGCGCGGATCTTCTCGAAGTAGCCGGAGCGGGCGTATGCGCCCATCGGGTCCGGGTCCAGACCCGCGTCGGCGCGAAGCTCGGCGAGCAGCGGCCGCACGTCGGTGTGGTAGGCGTCCATCAACACCGCGTTCGCCGCGAGCACGTCACCGGCGTCCTGAGCGGCCCGCAACGCGGCCCGGTCGACCAGCAGCGCCTTCGCGGTGGCCTCCTGCACATTCATCACCGACCGGATGACCGCCGGAATCTTCGGCTCGATGTTGTGACACTGATCGAGCATGAACGCGACACCCGCCTCCGGACGCAGAGCGTCCGCGAGCACGATCTCGTGCATGATCCGGAACAGCTGGAACGGGTCCGCTGCGCCGGCCATCAGATCGTCGTCGGCGTAGAAGCGAGAGTTGAAGTCGAAACCGCCCAGCTTCCCGGCCCGCAGCAGAATCGCCACGATGAACTCGATGTTGGTTCCAGGGGCGTGGTGCCCGGTGTCGATGACGACCTGCGCCTTCGGCCCGAGTTCGAGGCAATGCGCGTACGCGGTGCCCCAGTTCGGCACGTCCGTGGCATAGAACGCCGGCTCGAACAACTTGTACTCCACCAACATCCGCTGCCCGTCCCCCAGCCGGTCGTACGCCTCCCGCAGCGCCTCCGCGAGACGATCCTGCCGGGCACGCACATCGTCCTGACCCGGATAGTTGATGCCATCGGAGAACCACAACTTCAGATCGCGCGAACCAGTGGCGTCCATGACGTCCACGCACTCCAACAGATGGTCCACCGCCTTGCGCCGCACACCCGGGTCGGGGTTGGTCACGCTGCCCAACTTGTAGTCATCGTCCTGGAAGACGTTGGCATTGACCGCACCGAGAGCCACGCCCTGCTCCTTGGCGTGGCGGGCCAGGTCGGCGTAGTCGTCGACCCGGTCCCACGGAATGTGCAGAGCCACCGACGGGGCCACCCCGGTGAACCGGTGCACGACAGCCGCATCCGCGACCTTCTCGTACGGATCCCGCGGCACACCCTCCTGCGCGAACACCTTGAACCGCGTACCGGAATTGGCATACGCCCAAGAGGCCGTCTCGATGCGCTGGGCACGCAGCGCCGCCGCCACCCGGGCCCGGGTGCTTGGGGACAGCTCAGGCATCGGGTGCCTCCCCCGGTGCGAGGGCGCCGGGGGATCCCGGGCCCGTTCCGGGCAGCAGCGGATTGGCCACCATCGCTCCGATCTCGGCAAACACGTCGTGAAACGTTTCATACACCTGTTACGCTCACGGTAGGTCGCCACGCACGGCACGTCAAGGAGTTCGGCCAACTCGCCCTGCGTGTAACCTGGGGGACGGCGTTTTTCCGCCCGACCGTAGTTGACACGTTTTAGAAGGCGGCTCCCTGCCGGGGTCGCACCGGTGCCGCCGTCCGACGGCGACCGGCTGGCAAGGCGACGAGGAGCGAGGGCGATGACGGCCAGCATCAAGGAGGTCGCGCGCCACGCCGGGGTGTCCATCGGCACGGTGAGCAACGTGCTGAACCGGCCCGACCTGGTCGCCGAGGCCACCCGGCGGCGCGTCCTGAACGCCATCGCCGAGCTGGGGTACGTCCGCAACGACTCGGCGCGGCAGCTCCGCGCCGGGCGCAGCCGCCAGATCGCCATCGTGGTGCTCGACGTCACCAACCCGTTCTTCACCGACGTGATCCGGGGCGCCGAGGCCGCCGTCGACAAGCACGGCGTGATGGTCGTCGTGTGCAACAGCGGCGACGACGACGAGCGCGAGCGCCGGCACCTGGAGCTGCTGGAGGAGCAGCGCGTACGCGGGGTGCTGATCACCCCCGTGGACGACTCGCGTGGCTCCCGGCTGGAGCAGCTCATCCGCCGGGGCACCCCCGTCGTGCTGGTGGACCGGGGAGCCGGCCGACACAGCCTGTGCTCGGTGGCGGTCGACGACGTGCTCGGCGGTCGCCTCGCCGGCGACCACCTGGTCGAGCAGGGGCACCGGCGGATCGCCTTCGTCGGCGGCCCGCTCAGCATCGCGCAGGTCGCCGACCGGCGCGCGGGCGTCACCCAGGCGCTGGAGGGCAACGCGGAGCTGATCAACGTCACGACCCCGAACCTGACCGTCGGCGCGGGCCGGTCCGCCGCCCGCGAGCTCACCGCCCTGCCCGCGGCCGACCGGCCCACCGCCGTGATGTGCGCCAACGACCTGATCGCCCTCGGCGTGCTCCAGGAGCTGACCCGGCAGGGCATCCGGGTCCCCCAGGACATCGCCATCGTCGGCTACGACGACATCGAGTACGCGGCCGCCGCGGCGGTGCCGCTGTCCTCGGTGCGGCAGCCCCGCGAGCAGCTCGGCCGCACGGCCGCCCAGTTGCTCCTGGAGGAGGTCGACAACGCCGGGCAGCACCAGCACCGGCACGTGGTCTTCCAGCCGGAGCTCGTCGTGCGGGAGTCCAGCGCACGGCCCGCGCGGCGGCGACCGCGGCAGCCGTCGATCGCCTCCTAGCGGCGGTCGCCGCCGCGCAGGCCCGGTCAGAAGTCCTCGTCGAAGCCGACCGTGCCGGTCACCCCCACCTGGTAGGCCGACACCCGTCGTTCGAAGAAGTTCGACAGCTCCTGCACGTCCTGCAGCTCCATGAACGCGAACGGGTTGCGGCTGTGGTACATCGGCTCGATGCCGAGCGTGGCCAGCCGCCGGTCGGCCACGTGCTGCAGGTACTCGCGCATGTCGACCAGCGACAGCCCGGACACCCCCTGCTCCAGCAGGTCGGCGGCGAACTGCACCTCGCACTCCACGGCCTCGGCCAGCATCTGCCGCACCTGCCGTTCCAGCTCCGCGTCGAACAGCTCCGGCTCCTCGGCGCGTACGGTGTCCACCACGTCGAAGGCGAACTCCATGTGCATCGACTCGTCGCGGAACACCCAGTTGGTGCCGGACGCCAGCCCGTGCAGCAGCCCCCGCGAGCGCAGGAAGTACACGTAGGCGAAGGCGCCGTAGAAGAACAGCCCCTCGATGCAGGCGGCGAAGCAGATCAGGTTGAGCAGGAACGCCCGCCGGTCCTCGCGCGTCCGCAGCTCCCGCAGGTCGTGGATCGAGTTGATCCAGGTGAAGCAGAACTCGGCCTTGCGGGCGATCGACGGGATGTTCTCCACCGCCGCGAACGCCGCGAACCGTTCCCGCTCGTCCGGCACGTAGGTGTCCAGCAGGTTGAGGTAGAACTGGACGTGCACCGCCTCCTCGAACAGCTGCCGGGACAGGTAGAGCCGGCCCTCCGGGGAGTTGACGTGCTGGTAGAGGTTGAGCACGAGGTTGTTGGCGACGATCGTGTCGCCGGTGGCGAAGAACGCGACCAGCCGGGACACCAGGTGCTGCTCCGCCGGGGAGAGCCGGGCGAGGTCGGCGAGGTCGGAGTGCAGGTCGACCTCCTCGACGGTCCAGGTGTTCTTGATCGCGTCCTTGAACCGGTCGAAGAACCGGGGGTAGCGCATCGGCCGCAGGGTCAGGTCCATCCCGGGGTCGAGCAGCAGGTGCCGCTGGCCGGCGGTGGAGCGGGGTTCGGAAACGGTCGTCACTGGCACGCCTCGCAGCTCTCGGGGTTCTCCAGGGAGCAGGCCAGCGCCTCGTCGGCGCTCACGGCGACGACCGGCCCGGCGGCCGGGGTGACCGCGACGGTGGCCTGCTGGATGCGGGTCGCGGGACGCGAGCGCAGGTAGTAGGTGGTCTTGAGCCCGGACTTCCAGGCGTACAGGTACATCGAGGAGAGCTTGCCGATGGTCGGCGCGCTCAGGAACAGGTTGAGCGACTGCGACTGGTCGACGTACGGGGCGCGGGCGGCGGCCAGGTCGATCAGCGCGCGCTGCGGCAGCTCCCACGCCGTGCGGAACAGGCTCCGCACCGCCTCGGGCAGCTCGGTGACGCCCTGCACCGAGCCCTCGTCCCGCTTGATCCGCTCGCGGATCGCCGGGGTCCACAGCCCGCGCGCCTTCAGCTCACGGACCAGGTACGTGTTGACCTGGAGGAACTCGCCGGACATGGTCTCGCGCTTGAACAGGTTGGACACCTGGGGCTCGATGCACTCGTAGCAGCCGGCGATCGAGGCGATGGTGGCGGTCGGCGCGATCGCGACCAGCAGCGAGTTGCGCAGGCCGTGCGCGGCGATCCGCGCGCGCAGCGCGGCCCACCGCGACGGCTGTGTGACCCGCGCTCCCCACAGGTCCGGGTGCAGCTCGCCCTTGGCGGCCCGGGTCTGGGCGTACGCCGGGTGCGGGCCGAACCGCTCGGCGAGCCCGGCGGAGGTCTCCAGCGCGGTCAGGAAGATCTCCTCCTGCACCCGGGTCGACAGCTCGCGGGCCTCGGGCGAGTCGAACGGCAGGCGCAGGGTGAACAGCGCGTCCTGCAAGCCCATCAGCCCGAGCCCGACCGGCCGCCAGCGCGGGTTAGACGCCGCCGCCTGCTCGGCCGGGTAGTAGTTGATGTCGATCACCCGGTCGAGGAACACCACCGCCGTGCGGACGGTCGCGCGCAGCCGGTCCCAGTCGACGCCGTCGGCACCCACGTGTGCACCCAGGTTGACCGAGCCGAGGTTGCACACCGCCGTCTCGGCGTCGTCGTTGACCTCCAGGATCTCGGTGCACAGGTTCGACAGGTGGATCACGTTGCCCGGCTCGCCGGTCTGGTTGGACAGCCGGTTGGACGCGTCCTTGAACGTCATCCACCCGTTGCCGGTCTGCGCGAGCGTGCGCATCATCCGCCCGTACAGGTCGCGGGCCCGGACCGTGCGGACGGCCTTCTTCTCCGCCGCCCGGTACGCGGAGTCGAACGCCTCGCCGTACAGGTCGGGCAGCTCGGGGGCGTCGGACGGGTCGATCAGCGACCAGTCGCCGTCGGCCTCGACCCGGCGCATGAACTCGTCCGGGATCCAGTTGGCCAGGTTCAGGTTGTGGGTGCGCCGGGACTCCTCGCCGGTGTTGTCCCGCAGCTCCAGGAACTCCTCGATGTCCGGGTGCCACGGCTCCAGGTAGACGCAGGCCGCGCCCTTGCGCCGGCCGCCCTGGTTGACCGCCGCAACCCCGGCGTCGAGCGTCTTGAGAAACGGCACGATCCCGTTCGAGCGCCCGTTGGTGCCCCGGATCAACGCGCCCCGGCCGCGCACCCGCGACCAGGAGATGCCGATGCCGCCGGAGAACTTCGACAGCTTCGCCACCTGGTGGTAGCGCTCGTAGATGGAGTCGAGTTCGTCGCGCGGCGAGTCGACCAGGAAGCACGACGACATCTGGGTGTGCCGGGTGCCGGAGTTGAACAGCGTCGGCGAGCTGGGCAGGTACGCCAGGGTGGACATCAGGCGGTAGAAGTCGACCGCCTCCCCCGCCGTCTGCGACAGCCCGCAGGCCACCCGCAGCAGCCAGTACTGCGGCGTCTCCACCACGAGCCGGGTCTGCGGGTGCCGCAGCAGGTAACGGTCGGCGACCGTGCGCAGGCCGAAGTACTCGAACCGCAGGTCCCCGGCCGGGTCGACGGCGTCGTCCAGCTCGCGGGCGTGGGCGGCCACGAAGGCGGCCGTGCCGTCGCCGATCAGGCCCAGGCCGTGGGCGTACCGGATGGACTGGCTGAAGCTGTCCACCTCCTGCCCGCGGACCTCCTCGGCCACGTACGCGGCCAGCAGCCGCGCCGCCAGCTTCGAGTACTGCGGTTCCTCGCCGATCAGCTCCGCCGCCGTCTGGATCGACAGCTTGTCCAGCTCGGCCGTGGTCGCCCCGTCGTACAGGCCGCTGATCGTCTTCGTCGCCACCCGCAGCGGGTCGACCTCGTCCAGGTCGGCGACCCAGCGCTGCACCGCTTCGACGATCTTGTTGACGTCCACCGGCTCGGTGTCGCCGTCCCGCTTACGGACCTGCATGACGTGCCGGCGTTGCCCCGGCCTCGCCTGCTCGCGCGTCGCGCTCATGTTCGCCCTCCTCAAGCCCGTCCCCGAGGTCGAGGGCGCGCGGGAGGACGCCGCCGGACACCCGCGACGGCACAACCCGCCGCCGCTGCCGGCTGATGGCGTCGGCCGTCCCACGCGGCCTTCGACCGCCGCACGCGTCGCGTGCGGCACGCTGGCAGGTCTTCGGACTCGCGGGCGTCGTGCTCGGTGCCTACTGGCCGTCGCTTCCCAGGCCCGGCCGGACCCAGTGCTTCGTTGACGGCGGTCGTTCCCACTCACCGCTGCGGGGCAGCCCCGGAATCACACCGGGTTCCCTCTTGCCTCGACCATCGTGGACCGATGGCCGAACCAGCTACGGGTGACACCATATATGGGCGCAAGGCGAAGATGGCAACACCAGATGATGTGTCGGGCGAGTCGCCGCGCAGCGTGACTCCACCCTCGCACCGGGTGAGCGGCGACCGCGGGCCACCGGCCGGACGACGGGCCAGCCCGCAGGTGCGCGGGCTGGCCCGGATCCGGGGTGGCGGGCGGCTAGGAGGTCTTCAGGCTCCACTGCTGGTTCGCGCCGCCGTTGCACGACCACAGGACGATCTTCGTGCCGTTGGCGGTGGCGGCGCCGCTGGCATCCAGGCAGAGCCCCGACGCGACGCCCGTGATGCTGCCGTTGGCGTTGACGTTCCACTGCTGGTTGCTGCCGCCGTTGCAGTCCCAGATCACGACCGTGGTGCCGTTGCTAATGCCCTGGCCGTAGGCGTCCAGGCACTTGTTGCCGTACACCTGGAGCTGGCGGCTCGACGTGTAGGTCCACCGCTGGTTGCTGCCGCCGCCGCAGTCGAAGAGCTGCACCTGGGTGCCGTTGGTCGTCGTCGAGTTCGGCACGTCCACGCAGCGGTTGGACTGGGTGCCGACGATGGTGCCCTGCTGGCCGTTGCCGCCGTTCGCCGGGGGCGGCGGCGCCACCACGGCCGGCGCGGCCGACACGACGGTCGCCCGGTCCAGCGCGACGGAGCCGTTGCCGACGACCCGCACCCGCACGACGTGCTGCCCCTGGGTGAGGGTGCCGCTGTTGAAGAGCGCCACGTTGCCGCGACGGGCGGACGCCTGGAAGCTGACCGTCTGCTCCGGGCCGCCGTCGACCGAGACGGCGGCCGAGCCGTGCGACGGGTCCTGCACCCCGAACAGCACCACGCGGTTGCCGGTGACGGTGAGGGTGGCCGTGTCACCGGCCGTGCCGCTGCGGGTGTAGTCCTTGCTGAAGGTCTGGTTGTCCCCGACGGCCTGCCAGCTCCCCGCGTAGGTGAAGCTCTGCCGGTCATTGACGTCGACCGGGAAGCCGAACGTGTACGCGCCGCTGGTCGGCACGATCGGGTCGGTGAACGCGGTCGTGTTCACGGTGACGTTCGCCGACGTCAGGCCCGGCGCCGACGCCGTCAGCGTCACCGCGCCGGTCTGGCCCAGCGCGCTCTTGAGGTACACCGCGCCGGTGCCGGCCTCCAGGGCCAGCGGGCTCTCCCCCACGACCGCCCCGGGCCCGGTGACGGTGAACGACACGGGGGCGCTGTTGGTGGGTACCACCTGGTTGTTGCTGTCGAGGGCCTTGACCACGACGCGGGTCATGTCCCCGCCGTCGGCCTTGATCGCGGAGTCGTCGGCCGTCAGCGTCAGCCGGGTCGCCGCGCCCGGGGTGTGCCGGGTGTCGGTGGCCACGACCTGCCCGCCGATCCAGCAGTCGGCCCGCAGTTGCCCGCTGCTCACGGTGATCCCGGTGAACTGGAACATCGGGTGCGGCAGGCTCGTGTACGCGTTGGGGTTGATGCGCCCGCGGGACGCGCCGTTGACGAACAGCTCGACCTGCTGGCAGTTGCCGCCGACGTAGACGGTGCCGCTGGAGACGCCGGGCGTCCACTGGCTGGCGATCGACACGTACGGCCCGTACAACGCCGGGTCGCGCTGCGAGGCGTACGCGGCGGCGGCGATCTTCGGGATCCGGAAGATGTCCGAGACGCCGTGGTAGCAGGTGTAGTCCTGGCAGGACGGCGGGGTCACGAACGTGGTGTTGTAGTCGAAGGCCGCCCAGCCCAGCGCGCCGGCCATGTTCGACCTGCCGGCGGCGGTGTTCTGCACGTTCAGGTGCACCCGCATCGTGTTGACCTGCGTCTGCTCCGGGTCCCACGACTTGTGCGGGGAGGTGTGCCCGACCGCCTCGGTGACCAGCCACGGCAGCACGGTCGGCGCTTCCGCGGTGCCGGAGAAGTCGTTGTAGGTGTAGACGTCCTCCAGCAGCTCGCTGCCCTTGAAGTTGCGCACGCCGCCGGTGGGACGCGACGGGTCGAGCTGCCGGGCCAGGTTGTTGGTGCGGGTGTAGAAGTTGTGGTTGTCGCCGGACTCGTTGATCCGCACCCCCCACAGCACGACCGACGGGTGGTTACGGTCGCGCATCACCATCTCGCGGACGTTCTCCACCGCGATGTCCTGCCACGCGGTGTTGCCGATGTGCTGCCAGCCGGGGATCTCCTCCATCACCAGCAGACCGATCTCGTCGGCGCGGTCGAGGAACTCCGGATCCTGCGGGTAGTGCGAGGTCCGCACGATGTTCGCGCCGAGTTCGTACTTGATGATGTCGGCGTCCTTGGCCTGGAGCCGGTTGGGCGCGGCCCGGCCGATGTAGGGGTAGGACTCGTGCCGGTTGAGCCCGCGCAGCTTCAGCGCCTGGCCGTTGATGTAGAACTTGCCGTCGCTCTTGTTGAACTGGATGCTCCGGATGCCGATCCGGGTCTTGTGCTCGTCCACGTAGGTGGAGCCGTCGCGCACCTGCGTGTAGACGGTGTAGAGGTACGGGCGGTCCGGGTGCCAGGCGGTGGGGTTGGCGATCGTGCTGGTGTTGTAGGCGAACTCGACGGCCGACTGCGCGCCGATGGTCTGGGTGGCCGTGCCGGTGGCCACGACGTTGTTGGTGGCGTCGACGACCTGGGTGACGACGGTGACCGACCGGGACTGTGCGCTGTCGTTGCGCACCCGGGTCCGCGCGTTCACCGTGTTGGTGTTCGGCGTGGTGAGGTACGTCCAGTCCACGTGCACGGGGTCGGCGACGATCATGTTGACGTCACGGACGATCCCGCCCCAGACGTAGTAGTCAATCGCGCCGCCCTCCGGCGGGATGTCGTTGCGGGTCATGGAGTCGACCTTCACCGCGATCACGTTGTCGGCGCCGCCGATGTTGAGGTACGGCGTGACGTCGTACGTGAAGGACGTGTAGGCGCCCTTGTGCTGGCCGACGAAGGTGCCGTTGACGTAGACGTCGGCGACCTTCGCGACGCCCTGGAACTCGACGGCGATCCGGCGGCCGGCGTACTGGGTGGGCAGCGTGAAGTGGCGGCGGTACCACGAGGCGGGCACCTCGAAGTCGCCCTTGGGGAAGCCCTTGTGCGGATGGGTCCGGAAGTAGGGCAGGGTCACGGGGACGAAGCCGCTCTCGTCGAGCCCCACGGCCTGCCCGGCCCCGCCGGGCACGTCACCGGAGAACAGCCAGTTGGTGTTGAAGTTGAGCACGGACCGGTTGGACCCCTGCGGAACGTAGGGGGCGGCGGACGCCGGTCCCGGCGGCCCGATCAGCACGAGCGCGGCGGCGGTGACCAGCGCCGTGAGGGCAGCGGCTAGCTTTCGCATTGTCCTCCCCATCTCTCGGGAATGCGGGTTGAAGAACCGGGCCGTCCGGGTGCAGGCAGGGCTGCTGCGGCACGTGCGCTCCCCCGCCTGGCGGAGGGTGACGGGAGCATCGCCAACGTAATTCGTATGACATCTGATGTCAATATCGTTACATGGGAGTACGTCGATGAATAGCGCAGCTCGTCCTGCGGTCCGGGCTGGCGGGCCGTACGGTCGGTTCAGGCGCGGTCACGCCGCGCCACACCGTCCGGACGTGAACGCATGTCGATCGGAGGCCCCGATGAGCCTGATCACGACAGTCGCCGCCGGCCTGGCCGCGACCGTACTGGGTGGCACGATGGTCGGCGCGCCGGCCGCCACCACCACGCTGACCGTCGACGGCCGGTGCAAGGCACAGTTCGGCATCGGCCAGTGGCGCGACTTCGACTGCACCGCGTCGGCCACCGGCGGCGACGGCGACTACCGCTACACGTGGCAGCCGCTGATCCCGATCACGGTCTTCCACGCCGACCAGGGCCCGTCGAGCAGCGGATACTGCACGGCGTACGCCGACACCGTCGTGCGGGTGACGGTCGTCAGCGGCGCCGAGACCGCCAGCGCAAACATCCCGTTCCCCTGCTTCTGAGGTGCGCCCGGATCACCCGCCGAGCCGAGCCAGCCCGGCGGCGAGCAGGCCGGGCACGGCACCGCCCACCGTCTCGAAACCGGAGCCGACGGTCATCCCCTCCACGAACCGGCGGTGCACGCCCTCCGCGATCACGGCCAGCTTGTAGTAGCCCAGCGCCTCGTAGAAGGTCAGATGGATGAGGTCGCGGGACGTGCCGGCGGCGTAGCCCGCCACCAGCTCGTCGCGGGTCGGGAAGTGGTCGCTGCCGGTCACCGGGCAGCCGTGCGGCAGCACGGGCGCGCACACCGGGTCGGTGTAGACCAGCAGCAGACCCAGGTCGGCGAGCGGGTCGCCGATCGTGGCCATCTCCCAGTCGAGCAGCGCGGCCGCCCCGGACAGGTCCGCCGCGTAGATGATGTTGTCCAGCCGGAAGTCGCCGTGCACGATGCCCGGCGCGGACTGCGGCGGCACGGCGGCCGCCAGGCGTCGGTGCAGTTCGTCGGCGTCGGCGGACGGCCGGGTCGCCACGACGTCCCACTGCCGCTTCCAGCGGTGCACCTGTCGCAGCAGGAAGCCCTCCGGTCGGCCGAAGGCGTCGAGGCCGACGCTCGCGGGCGCCACGGAGTGCAGCCGCAGCAACAGGTCGACCATCGAACGCCCGACGGCGCGCACGGTCGACGGCGCGAGGACGGCGAGTTGCCCGGGGTCGCGGATCACCACGCCGTCCACCCAGGCCGCGAGGCTGAACGGCGCCCCGATCACGGCCGGGTCCGCGCAGTACAGCACGGGTGCCGCGACCGGAACGGTCGAGCCGGCCAGGGCGGCGGTGACCCGGAACTCGCGGTGGATGTCGTTCGCCGAGGGCGCGATGGTGCCGAACGGAGGACGCCGAAGCGCCCACGACCGGTCGCCGGCGTGGACGGCGTACGTCAGGTTGGAACGCCCACCGTCCACGAAGTCCACCCGCAGGCCCTCGGTGAGGCCCGGGATGCGGTCGGCCAGGTACGCCTCCAGCGCGGGCAGGTCCAGCGAACGCAGGTCGGCGGTCATGCCGGCAGCGCTCCCCGCACCGCCGCGTCGCGCTCCTGGACCCGGCGCTTGACCGCCCGGCGGGAGATCGCCCAGCGATGGGTCTCGCTCGGCCCGTCGTAGATCCGGAACGGACGCACCTCCCGCAGGTAGCGCCCGAGCATGAGGTCGCCCGAGACGCCGAGGGAGCCGCAGATCTGCAGCGACCGGTCGACGATCCGCCACACCGCCTCCGCGACGAACGCCTTCGCGACGGAGGTGGACTGCGCGGCGCGGCCCCCGGAGTCGAGCTCCCACGCCGCCCGCAGGATGAGGGCGCGGCTGGCCTCGATCTCGATCTCGCTGTCGGCGAGCATCTGCTGGATCATGCCCAGGTCGGCCAGCGCCGACCCGAAGGCCCGCCGGTCGGCCGCGCGGTCCAGCGCGATGTCCTGGGCGTGGCGGGCCAGGCCGAGCCACCGCATGCAGTGCGTCAGGCGTGCCGGCGCGAGCCGGACCTGGGCGTTGTCGAACCCCTGGTCCACCGCGCCGAGGACCCGGTCGGCCGGGACGAAGCAGTCCTGTAGCACGAACTCGCCGTGCCCGCCGACCATCGCCTCGTCGAGGGTCTCGATCGTCCGGACCAGCTCCAGCCCGGGGGCGTCGGTGTCGACCAGGAACATCGTCGCCCCACCCCGGTCGCCGGGCTGGCCGGACGTGCGGGCCATGACGATGGCGAACGCCGCCCCGTCGGCGCCGGTGGTGAACCACTTGCGCCCGTTCAGGACCCACCCACCCGACACCGGGCGGGCCGTGGTGGCGAGCGCGCTCGGGTCGGATCCCGCCCCCGGCGCCGGCTCGGTCATGGCGAAGCAGGAGCGGATCAGCCCGGCCGCGAGCGGGCGGAGGTAGCGCTCCTGCTGGTCGGGGTCGGCCACCGCCGCCAGCAGGTGCATGTTGCCCTCGTCGGGGGCCGCGATGTTGAGCGCCAGCGGGCCGAACAGCGAGTAGCCGGCCTCCTCGAACACGAGCGCCTGCCCGCGCCGGTCGATGCCCAGGCCGCCCCACCGCGGGGGCAGGTGCGGGCAGAAGACGCCCGCCTGTCTCGCCGCGGCCTGCAGATCGCGCCGCACCTGCTCCGGCAGCGCATGGGCGCTGCCCCGGTGCTCGCGCTCGACGGCGAGCACCGTGCCCCGGACGAACGCCCGGGTGCGTTCGGCGACGGTGCGGGCCGCGTCGTCGGGGGTGAGATCCACGGCCATGGCTGCCTCCGATGCCATCAACCTGAGCTAACGCTCACTAGCCGATCCAGGGAAGCAGTCCCGCGCAGGCGTGTCAACATGTGCCGGTGGAATCCCGGAAGATGGACGACCAGGCACGCCCGCACGGCCCCGCCCCCACCCCTGCGGGCGGGCGGCCGGATCGGGGCGAGCGGGTCCGGGCCGCGGCGCTCGACCTGTTCGCCGCCCGCGGCTACCAGCTCACCACCATGGACGAGATCGGCGAACGCGCCGGAATTCGAGGCCCCAGCGTGTACAAGCACGTGCGCTCGAAGCAGGACCTGCTCGCCGGGATCATGCTGCGCACCATGACGGCACTGCTGGAGGACCAGCAGGTCGCCCTGGATGGCGGCACCGACGTCGAGAGCCGGCTGCGCCGGGCCGCCGAGGCCCACGTGCGATACCACGCCCGGCATGCGGCGGAGGCGTTCGTCGGCAACCGGGAGATCAACAGCCTGGACGAGCCGCACCGCAGCGACGTTCTCGACCGGCGCGCCACCTACGAGCGGCGGCTGCGTCAGCTCATCACCGACGGCGTCGACCTCGGCCGGTTCCGGGTCCCGTCGGCCCGGCTCGCCTCGTACGCGATTCTCGACATGGGCATCGGCGTGGCGATGTGGTTCCGGCCCGACGGCGAGTTCACCGAGGACGAGGTCGTCCGCCAGTACGGGGAGATGGCCCTGCGGATCGCGGGGCACCACCAGGACGGTTCACATATTTGAACCTGTTGACAGCATATGGAACAGGTGGAAACAATGGCCGGACTCTCCAGCCGAGCGAGACGGAACCCTCTGTTATGGCGAGCAGCGCCCGAGCGGGCCGTGCCGACCGGGACGGGCCCCACAGCAGCCTCAGCTTCGAACCCCTGACCCCGACCGCCTTCCTCGACCGGGCCGCGGCGGTGCACGCCGACCGGTTGGCGGTGGTCGACGGCGCGCTACGGCTGACGTACCACCAGTTCCACGACCGGTGCCTGCGCCTGGCCGGTGCGCTGGCCGACCTCGGCGTCCGGCCGGGTGACCGGGTCGCCGTCCTGGCACCGAACACGCACCTCATGCTGGAGGCGCACTTCGGGGTCCTCTACGGCGGCGCGGTCCTCGTCACGCTGAACACCCGGCTCTCCGCCGACGAACTGCGCTACATCCTCGACCACGCCGGCTGCCGGGTCCTGCTGCACGACCCGGATCTCGCCGGGTTCGCCGCCACGATCGTCCGGGCGCTGCCCGGGGTGCGGCTGGTCGACGGCGGCGCGGAGTACGAGCGGCTGCTCGCCGCCGCAGCGCCGCGCCGGGTGCCGGTGACCGACGAGCGGGCGCTGATGGCGTTGAACTACACCAGCGGCACCACCGGCCGCCCCAAGGGGGTGATGTACCACCACCGGGGCGCCTACCTCCAGTCGCTGGCGATGGTCGCTCACTTCGGACTGGGCGCCGGCACCGTCCACCTGTGGACGCTGCCGATGTTCCACTGCAACGGCTGGTGCTTCACCTGGGCGGTGACCGCGGCCGGTGGCACCCACGTCTGCCTGCCCAGGGTCGCGCCGGATCGGGTCTGGGAACTGATCCGCGACGAGCGGGTCACCATGCTGTGCGCCGCGCCCACGGTGCTTGTGTCCCTCGCCGAGGCGGACGCGGCCGGCGCCGTCGCGGGCCGGCAGGTCACGGTCGCGGTCGGCGGCGCGCCGCCGTCGCCCAGCCTGCTGCGCCGGTGCGCGACGCTCGGCTTCGACGTCACGCACCTCTACGGACTGACCGAGACCTTCGGCCCGGCGGCGATCTGCGACTGGCGGCCGGAGTGGGATGACCGGCCGGCTGCGGAGCAGGCGGCGCTGCGCGCCCGGCAGGGCGTGGCCAACGTGGTCTCGTGCGAGCTGCGGGTGCTGGACGCCGACGGACACGACGTCCCCGCCGACGGCGAGACGGTCGGCGAGGTCGCGATCCGCGGCAACAACGTCATGCTCGGCTACTACCGGGACGAGGCGGCGACCCGGGAGGCCGGACCGGGCGGCTGGTTCCGCACCGGCGACCTCGGGGTCCGGCACCGGGACGGCTACCTCCAACTGCGCGACCGCGCCAAGGACGTGATCATCTCGGGCGGGGAGAACATCTCGTCCATAGAGGTCGAGGCGGTGCTGTGCAGCCATCCCGCGGTGCTGGAGGCCGCGGTGGTCGCGGTGCCCGACGAGCGCTGGGGCGAGCGGCCGGTGGCCTTCGTGACGCTGCGGCCCGGCGCGCCCGCCGACCCGGACGCGCTGCGCGCCCACGTGCGGGCCCACCTGGCCGCCTTCAAGGTGCCCGACCGCATCGAGTTCGGCGACCTGCCCAAGACGGCCTCCGGCAAGGTTCGCAAGGTCGAGCTGCGCGCCACCGCCCGGTAGGGCGGGACCTGCCGGCACTCGACAGGGCCCCGCCCGGCCGGGCGGGGCCTACCGGCCCTCGGCCACCACCAGCACGTCCAGGGTGCGCGGACCGTGCACCCCCTCGACCCGGTCGAACTCGATGTCGCTCGTGGCGCTGGGCCCGCTGATCCAGGTCATCGGCCGGGTGGCGTCGAGTCGGGCGATCGCGTCCGGCACGGCCGGCACGATCTGGTCGGCACGCACCACCACCAGGTGGTAGTCGGGAACCAGGGTGACCGCGCGCCAGCCCTGGCCCGGCCCCGAGTCGAGCACGATCGTGCCGGTGAGCGCGATCGCCAGGGCGCAACCGGAGACCACGCCGTCGAAGGCGTCGAGCGCGACCGGGTCCGGTGGCGCGTCGCCGCCGACCACCTGCCAACCGGGCGCGGTCCATTGCGCGGGCAGGCCGTGGGGGACGCAGATCCGGGTCCGGCCGCGCTCGCCCAGGATGCCGGCGATCGTCGTGCCGACCTCGTCCGCACCGCACTGGTACGCGCTCGCCCGGTAGTCGGTCAGCCGTTCCACGAACAACCCGACCGGGTCGTCGGCCGGGCGCGCGCCGACGCCCCGGTAGTCCCGGGACACCCCGCCGCCGGGCGGCTGCGTCCCGACGGCGAGCCGGACCCGGCGCAGCACCTCGGCCCGCGCGGCGTCGGCGTCGCGTCCGGTCCCGCCGGCGGGCAGCATGTCGCGGCTCACCGCCGCCTCCCCCGGGCCCGGAACGGGCGGCGCGGCGGGCGGGGCGCGTCCCGCGACCTCGTCCACGCCGACATCGGCGGCGGCAACCGGCGGATCCAACCGGTACGCCGGCCCAGGACCCGCCCCAGCCACAGCGCCCGTAGGGCGGCGGACCAGCGCCCCGGGCTGGACATGAGCCAGCCGAGCACCGACATCGCGGCGGCCTCGGACGTCGGCAGCCGCCGCTGCCGCGCGCCCGCCGCCACCGCCTGCGCCCGCAGGTGCACCAGCATGCGCGGGATGTCGATCGCCACCGGACAGGCGTCGAAGCAGGCCCCGCACAGGGTCGACGCGAACGGCAGGTGAGGGTGGTCGGCCACCCCGGTCAGTTGCGGGGTGAGCACCGCGCCGATCGGCCCGGGATAGACCGAGCCGTACGCGTGCCCGCCCGTGCGCTCGTAGACCGGGCAGACGTTCAGGCAGGCCGAGCACCGGATGCAGCGGAGAGCCGCCCGACCAGCCGGGTCGGCCAGGGTCGCGGTGCGCCCGTTGTCGAGCAGCACGAGGTGGAACTCCTGCCCCTCCACCGCGCCGGTCCACATCGACGTGTACGGGTTCATCCGCTCGGCGGTCGACGAACGGGGCAGCAGTTGCAGGAACACCTCGAGGTCGCGCCAGCTGGGCAGGACCTTCTCGATCCCCATGACGGTGATCAGGGTGCGGGGCAGGGTGAGGCACATCCGCCCGTTGCCCTCGGACTCGACGACCGCCAGGGTGCCCGTCTCGGCGATCGCGAAGTTCGCCCCGGAGACGGCCACCCGCGCCGTGAGGAACCGCTGCCGCAGGTGGGCCCGTGCCGCCTCGACCAGCTCGGCCGGCTCGTCGCCGAGCGCGGGGTCCACCCCGGCCATCTCGCGCCGGAAGATGTCGCGGATCTCCCGCCGGTTGCGGTGGATGGCGGGCACGAGGATGTGACTGGGGTGGTCCCGGCCGAGTTGCACGATCAGCTCGGCCAGGTCGGTCTCGACGGCATCGATGCCGCCCTGGGCCAGGGCCTCGTTGAGGCCGATCTCGGCGGTGACCATCGACTTGACCTTGACCACCTCGGTCGCGCCGGCCTGCCGGACCAGGTCGACGACGATGGCGTTGGCCTCCGCCGCGTCCCGGGCCCAGTGCACCGCGCCGCCCCGGGCGGTCACCGCCTGTTCGAGCTGGAGCAGGTAGCGGTCGAGGTGGTCGAGCACGTCGTCCTTGATGGCGGCTCCGGCGGCCCGGAGCTGCTCCCAGTCGTCGAGCTCGGCGACCGTCTGCAGTCGCCGGCCACGGATGGTGCGGGTGGCGTGCGAGAGGTTGCGCCGCAGCTGGTCGTCGCGCAGCGCCTCGGCGGCGGCGGTCGGGAACGGCGTCGCGGCGTGCAGGTTGCCGACGCCGGGCGACGCGGTGGGCAGGCCCAGGAACACCGTCACGGTCGTCTCCTCGGGTGCGGTGGAGCACCGGGCGGTGCCCACGGTCGATCTCGGGTCGCGGCCAGGATCTCGGCCAGGTGCACGGTGCGGGCCCCCGCCGCCGCGCGGGAGAGCCCGCCGCCGAGGTGCGTGAGGCACGAGGCGTCCCCTGCGGTGACGACGGTCGCGCCGGTCGCGTCGACCGCCCGCAGCTTGTCGGCGAGCATGGCGGCGGACACCGCCGCGTTCTTCAGCGCGAAGGTGCCACCGAAGCCGCAGCAGGAGTCGGCGTCGGGCAGGTCCACGAGTTCGATGCCCTCGACCCGGTCCAGCAGTCGTCGCGCCCGGTCGCCGGTGCGCAGCAGGCGTAGCGCGTGGCACGCCTGGTGCAGCGTCACCCGGTGGGGGAACCACGCACCGACGTCCAGCACGCCGCGCACGTCGACGAGGAACTCGGAAAGCTCGTAGGTGCGTGCCGCGACGGCGGCCGCCTCGGCGGCCAGCCCCTCGTCGCCGGCCGCCCGGGCGAGCTCGACGTGCTGGTGCCGGATCGCCGCCACACACGAGCCGCTGGCCACGACGATCGCCTCGGCGTCGGCGAACGCCGCGACGTGGTTGCGGACCAGGGCCAGCGCCTGGTCCGGGTAGCCGGAGTTCACGTGGAGCTGACCGCAGCAGGTCTGTCGCCGGGGCACGGCCACGTCGAGGCCCAGCCGTTCGAGCACCGCGACCGTCGCGGCGCCGACGCGGGGCACCAGCCCGTCCACGAGGCACGTGACGAACAGCGCCACCCGGACCGGGGACGGAGCTGACGCGACGGTACGGGCGGAAGGCCCGGCATCCTGGCCCAATCGATGTCCTTTCGGCGTGCCGCCCGACCCGGTGACCCACGGGCGGCGACGAGGTTGTATGGTACCAGTATCAAAACCACGGTTCATCTACATGAACAGGGCCGTTCCTATGAGCACTCTCGTCAAGTCGGCAGACCGCACGCTGGCGATCCTCGACCTGCTGACCGAGCACCGTGACGGGTTGACCCTGACCGAGGTCCAGCGCCGCCTGGAGTTCCCCAAGAGCAGCACCTACGTGCTGCTCATGACGATGACGGCCCGGGGCTTCCTCGAACAGGACCCCGACACCCGCCGGTTCCGCATCGGCATCCGGCTGTGGCAGGCCGGCCAGAGCTACGTCGCGATCAACGACCTGGAGAAGGTCGCGCTGCCGTACATGGAGACCCTCCGGGACACGCTGAACGAGACGGTCCAGCTCGCCACCCTCGACGGCACCGACAACGTCTACATCGCCAAGGTCGATCCGGATCACCACCTGCGTCTCGCCTCCCGGGTCGGCGTGCGCCTGCCGGCGTACGCGACCGGCATCGGCAAGGCACTGCTCAGCCAGCTCGACGAGGACGACCTGCGGGACCGCTTCGCCGACACGGAGTTCGTCCCGTACACGCCGCAGACCGTCACCTCGCTCCCCGAGCTCGTCGCCGCCGTCCGGCAGGCCCGCACGCACGGGTACGCGATCGACAACTGCGAGTACACCCCGGGCGTCTTCTGCGTCGCCGCCCCGCTGAACGGCCTGCGGGCCACCACCCGGGCCGCCATCAGCGTCTCCATTCCCGAGGTCCGCAAGACACCCGAACTCATCCGGCGCACCATCGACACGCTCTGCTCCACGGCCCACCAGCTCTCGCTGCGCCTGGGCTACCGGGACGGCGCCGCACCCACAACACGAAGGGACTGACATGGAGTTGTTCCGCTTCGGCGCTCCCGGCAAGGAACGCCCGGCCGTGCGCCACGAGGGCCGGGAGTACGACCTCACCGGGCTCACCGCCGACCTGGACGGTTCCTTCTTCGAGACCGACGGCATCGAGCGGGTGGCCGCCGCCGTCGCCGCCGGCACGCTCGACCCGGTCGACACGGCCGGGCAGCGGATCGGCGCACCGATCGCGCGCCCGCCCGCCGTGGTGTGCATCGGAATGAACTACGCGGCCCACGCCACGGAGTCCGGCGCCGCACCGCCGGAGCACCCGGTGGTCTTCCTCAAGCACCCCGGCTGCGTGGTCGGCCCCGACGACGACGTCATCCTGCCGCTCGGGTCGACGAAGACCGACTGGGAGGTCGAGCTCGCCGTCGTCATAAAGCGCACGCCGCGCCACCTCACCGACCCGGCCGACGCCCTGGACTACGTGGCCGGCTACGCGCTCGCCAACGACCTGTCCGAGCGCGCCTTCCAGATCGAGGTCTCCGGCGGCCAGTGGTCCAAGGGCAAGTGCGCGGAGACGTTCAACCCGCTCGGGCCGGTGCTGCGCCCGGCGAGCGAGCTCGACCCCGGCCGGCTGCGGCTGCGGTCCTGGGTCAACGGTGAGCCCCGGCAGGACTCCAGCACCGCCGACATGATCTTCTCGGTGCCCGAGCTGATCGTCCACCTCAGCCAGCACATGCTGCTGATGCCCGGCGACGTCGTCAACACCGGCACCCCGGAGGGCGTCGCGCTGTCCGGCCGGTTCCCCTACCTCAGGGTCGGCGACGTCGTGGCCCTGGAGATCGAGGGCCTGGGCCGGCAGGAGCAGACCGTCGTCGGGCACCGAGCGGCCGGCTGACCCCGCCGCTTCCCGCTGTCCGGCCGGGCCGGACAGCGGGAAGCGCACCCCGGGCACGTCACCGCCCGGGCGGCTCGGCGACCAGCCCGTCCGGGTACGCGGTGAGCTGGTCGGCGTCGTAGAGGGTCAGCGGCACGTCGGCGACCCGTCGCACCCGCTCGTGCGCCGCCATGGCCTCGTAGATGTTCTCGCAGATCCCGATCGGATGGTCGGAGTCCAGGTTGCGGCGGGTGAAGTAGGCGTCGGTGACGGTGACGACGCCGACGGTGCTGTCGATCTCGACGGCCATCGATGCGCGGTGGTGCGACCCGGTCCACCAGGTACGGATGCCGGGCACGACCTCGTCCTCGTCGGCGAGCAGCCGGACCCGGTCCCACGCCTCGTGGGTGAGGTGGTGCAGCACCTCCGGCGACAGGGAGGACCAGCGGTCGTCGTGCGGGTGCTTCGTCGTCCGGTGGAAGTGGGTCCACCCCCGCTCGGTCAGGCAGATCTGCGCACGGGGGAAGAACGGCACGTTCGACGTGGTGTAGAGCTGCAACGGGGTCAGCAGGACGTGCGTGATGTCCTCGGGGGCGAGGCCGTGGGCGGCCAACTGGTCGGGCAGCCACTGCCCGGGGGCCCGCCGCAGGGCGGCCCGCTCGCCGAGGAAGGTGGCCCACCGCGCGTTCATCGGGCCCAGATCCCGGGCCGGGCCGGTGCTCACCAGCGCGTTGACGCCCGGGCCCTGGATCAGGACCGCCTGGAAGGCGAGCCGGTACCAGCGGTCCCAGTCCGACATCCAGTACACCTCGGGCCCCGGCACGTCACCGTCACCGAGATGAAGTAGCCGCACGCCGTACATGGCGTCCTCCTTTCCTTGGGTCGGCCGGCAGGGGTCGTCGCCGCGCCGTCACGGCCGCAGCACCGCCTTGACCACGTCCTGGCGGCCCCGCATCAGCTCGGTGAAGATGGTGGCCCCGTCGGCGAGGTCGAACGGTGAGGTCCAGTCCAGCGCGACCGTCTCCGCGAGGGCGACCGCGTGGGCGAACTCGGCACCCGTGTAGCAGTACGAGCCCACGACGTGCTTCTCCTCCCGGACGATCTGCTGTCCGTCGAAGCCGGCGTCGCCGCTGAGCAGGCCCACCCAGACGGCCGTGCCGCCCGGACGCAGGCGCTGCACCGACAGCCGGTGGGTGGCCGCGGCGCCCACCGCGTCGATGATCACGTCGAACTCGCCGGTCAGGGTCGGGCCGACGGCCGCCGCGCCGAGGCGCTCGGCCACCGCTAGGCGGGCCTCGGACAGGTCGCAGACCGTCACCTCGTCGGAGTACTGGCGGGCGACGAGCAGCGAGACCAGGCCGATCGTGCCGGCGCCCAGGACCGCGATCCGCGCGCCCTCGGCCGGGCGGGCCAGATTCAGGGCGTGCACGGCGTTCGCCAGCGGCTCGATCATCGCGGCCGTCTCGAACGACATCGTGGGCGCCAGCGGGTGCAGCGCGTGCTCGGGCACCGCCACGTGCTCGGCGAACGCGCCGGGCCGGTGGATGCCGAGGATCTGCCGGCGGCGGCACAACTGCTCGCGGCCGAGGCCGCACAGGTCGCAGGTGCCGCAGCTCAGCAGCGGGTTCACCGTGACCCGACGCCCGTCGCTCGTGGTGCCGGAGAACTCGTGTCCCATGATCAGCGGCGGGCTGCGGAAGTGGGAGTCGCCGATGCCGTGCAGTTCGCTGCCGCAGATGCCGACGGCGCGGACGGCGACGACGACCTCACCGTCGGACGGCACGGGCGGCGCGACGTCGAGCAGTTCCACCGTGTTCGGCCGGGTGAAGACGAGAGCGCGCACCGGTCAGCCCGCCGTGGTCAGCAGGTCGCGCAGGATCTCGGCGGCCCGCCGCTGCAACTGCGGCAGCGACACCGTCGACAGGTACGCGAGGTGGGGGGTCACCAGGGCCCGCGGGTGCCCGGCCAGCTTCGCGGACGTCTGCTCGGGTGGCTCGCTGGCCAGCACGTCGAGCGAGGCGAAGCCCAGCGTGCCGGCGTCGAGCGCCGCCAGCAGGTCGGTCTCGACCACGAGGGCGCCCCGGGCCGTGTTCACCAGGTGGCCGTCGGCCCCGAGCGCGTCGAGCACCGCGCGGTCGACGATCCCGCGCGTCTGTGGCGTCGCGGGCACGTGCAGGGTGAGATGGTTGACTGCGGCGGCGAGCTCGACCAGCGTCGGGTGCGCCGTGACGCCGGCGGGCACGTCGGAGACGAACGGGTCCCACACGTGCACCGGGAAGCCCAGGGCGAGGGCCCGCGAGGCGACCTCGCGGCCGATGCGGCCGAACCCGGCGACGCCGACGGGGTCCTGCCCGGGCGGCAGCGCGGGGGCGATGCCCGCGGTGGTCCACCCCACGTCGGCGCACGACCGGCTGGCCGTGGTGAGCCGGCGGTTGTGCGCGTAGACGGCCGCCATGCTGTGGTCGGCGACCTCCGCCAGGCAGTAGTCGTCGACGTTGCGCACCTCGACCCCCCGCCGGGCGGCGGCGGCCAGGTCGATGTTGTCCAGGCCGATGCCGTAGCGCACGACGGCACGCAGCCGGGGCAGCCCGGCCAGCACCCGGTCGGTGATGGGCGCCCACTGCACCAGCAGCCCGTCGGCGTCGCCGGCGACGTCGAGGACGGCGTCCTCGGTCCTGGCGTCGAACCGGTTGACCGCGAAGTCGCCGGCCAGCACGGCTCGTTCGATCGAGCCGTCCCCCAGGTTGGTGTCGGTGATGACGATGTTGGTGGTCACTGTCGTTCCTCGAATCACTAGTCGATGCGCCCCGCGGGGCGGGCGGTGCTACCGGGAGCCGGCGAAGGACGAGTCGTCCCCGAGTCCTTCGGGCCCCATGGCGAGGTAGCCGCCGTCCACCGGCAGTTCGGTGCCGGTGATGAAGCTGGCGTCGGAGGAGCACAGGAAGGCGATGGCGCGGGCCACCTCCACCGGCTCCCCGAGGCGGCGCAGCAGGTGGAACCGGCCCCAGACCGGCTCCCAGGCGGCCCGGTCGCCGCCCGCCGCCCGGGCGACCTCGGGGGTCCAGATCCAGCCGGGGCTGACCACGTTGACGCGGATGCCGTCGGGGGCGAGGTCCATCGCCATGCACCTGGTCAGCGTGACGATCGCGGCCTTCGTCGTGTTGTACGTCCACCTGGACCGCTGCGCGACGTGCGCCGAGATGCTGGCGGTGTTGACGACCGCCGCGCCCGGGGCGCGGGCCAGCAGGGGGTGGGCCGCCTGCACGACGTTGCTGATGCCCTGCACGTTGACCCGCAGCACGTGGTCCCAGTCGGCGCCGGTCACGTCGAGGCCACGGGCCAGGAACGTCGCGGCGCAGTTGACGACGAGGTCGAGGCGTCCGTGCCCCGCCGCCACACCGGCGATCACGTCCTGCACCGCGGCCCGCTCGGCGACGTCGACGACGGCGGCGGTCGCGGCGCCCCCGGCGGCCTCGATCGCGGCGACCGTGGCGGACAGACCGGCCGGGTCGATGTCCATCGCGACGACGTGCACGCCGCGGGCGGCCAACTCCTGCGCCGTCGCGGCCCCGATGCCCGAGGCTGCCCCGGTGACGGCACCGACCCGACCGATCCACTCCATGTGGTGTTCCCTTCCTCAGGCCGCCGGTCGCGCGACCGGCGGCGGCGTCAGTTCGTGACCCAGGCGTTGGCGAAGGTGGGCACGCTGTAGCGCAGCCGGCTCGGCTCGTCGTAGTCGGCGCTGTGCATCCGCTTCGACCAGATGAAGCCGATCGGCGCGCTGGTCGTCCACACCCAGGGCAGCTGGGTGGTCAGCACGGTGTCCGCCTCGTTCCACAGCTGCTTGCGCTTGGCCGGGTCGGACTCGGCGCGCGCCGCGGTCACCCGGGCGTCGAACGTCGCGTCGGTGAACCCTCCGGTGTTCAGGTCGCCACCGGAGTACAGGAACCGGTAGGGCAGCAGGTCCGGCGTCAGGAAGCCGGCCATGGTCCAGCAGATCGCCTGGTACTTCTTGCCGAAGAAGGCCGCCACCCACGCCGAGTAGTCCAGCGCGTCGAGCGTGACGTCGAAGCCGGCCGCCTTGAGCTGCGCGACGATGACGTCCGTGGCCGGGCGGATGGTGTTGCACGTGTACGAGAACGTCGCCTTCCGGCCCGTCGCCGTCTCGTACTCCTTGACCAGCGCCTTGGCTCCGGCCAGGTCGAAGCCCGGGTCGGCGGCCGTGCCGTGGAAGGCGTTCCCCTCGGGGAACAGGCTGACCGCCGGCTTGCCGAAGCCCTCGGTGGTCAGGTCGACGATCTCCTGCCGGTTGAGCGCCTTGGACACCGCCTGCCGCAGCCGCAGGTCGTCGAACGGCGGCTGGGTCAGGTTGAGGATGACGGCGTCCTGGTCGCCGCCCACCCCCTGGACGAAGTTGACCTGGCTGTCGGCCTTGGCCGTCTGCATCAGGGTGGGGTTGACCGTCGACATCAGGTCGATGTCACCCGCCTGCAGGGCCTGGTAGGCGCTCTGCGGGTCGGCGATCGTCTTGATGACGACCTGGTCCAGGTAGACCTGCCGGTCCTTGTTCCAGTAGTTCGGGTTACGCACCAGCTCGACCGGCTTGCCGGGCGACCAGGACTTCAGCTTGAACGGTCCGACGCCGGCCGCGTGGGCCGTGTAGTCGTCGCCGTGCTGCTTGAGGGCGGTGGGCGAGGCGATGTAGCCCGCGGTGCCGGAGCCGTCGTAGGCGAAGGCGTACGGCAGGCTGGCGAACGGTTCCTTCAGGCGAAGCAGCACGGTGGTCTCGTCGGGGGCCTCCACCGACTTGACCGACGACAGCAGCGCCGCGGCCGTGGAGCCCTTGGCCATGCCGCGCTCCAGGTTGAACTTCACCGCCTCGGCGTTGAAGGGCGTGCCGTCGCTGAACTGGACCCCGGTGGGCAGGGTCATCGTCCAGGTCAACTTGTCCGGGCTCGCGGTCAGCGACTTGGCGAGGTTGGGCTGGGGCTGGTCGCCGAGCTTGGGAACGACCATGAGGGTGTCGTAGATCGACGAGCCGACCAGCGCCATCGCGTTGGCGGATCCCTTGCTCGGGTCGAGGGTCGTCACCTCGACCGCCAGGGCGACCGTCAGCGTCCCGCCGGCCCGGGGCGCGGTGTCGCCACCGGTGTCGCCGGTGCCGGCCTTCGTCGTGCAACTGGTCAGGGCCACCGCCAACAGGGGGGTCAGCAGCAGGGCTGTCGCCCGGCCGAAGCGGCGGCGGGCTGGGAGAAAAGGCATGTCGGAGCCTTTCGGATGACGGGTTCGGGGGTGGTGGAACCGTGTCGCGGCGGGCCGGCCGGGCAGCCCGGAGGCTGGGTCAGACCGTGTTGGACGGCTGCGCCGCGACACGCGGGGTGGTCGACGGGAAGGGATGGACGCAGGCCACCTCGTGGCGCGGCGCGATCTGCCGCAGCGGAGGCGACGACGTGGTGCAGGCGGTGGTCACCGACGGGCACAGCGTGGCGAACCGGCAGCCGGCCAGCTGGCGGCCGTCGACGTCCTCGGCACCCGGGGTGGGCTGGACCCGGGGTGCCCGGGCGGCGGCCAGGTCAAGGGAGGGTACGGAGTCCTGCAGCATGACGGAGTAGGGGTGGCGCGGGTCGTGCGCGATGTCGAGGGCGCCGCCCTGTTCCACCACCCGGCCGGCGTACATCACCGCCGTGCGGTCGCACAGCGACGCGACGACGCCCAGGTCGTGCGAGATGAACAGCATGGCCAGCCCCTGCTCGGCGCGCAGCTCGGCCAGCAGTTCCAGGATCTGGGCCTGGATCGAGACGTCCAGCGCGGACACCGGCTCGTCGCAGACGAGGATCTCGGGGCGCAGGATGGTGGCGCGGGCGATCGCCGCGCGCTGGCACTGGCCGCCGGAGACCTCCCGGGGCCGGCGGTGGGCCAGTTGTTCGGTGATGCCCACCCGGTCCAGTTCGGCGAGGGCACGCCGACGCCGCTCGGCGGGGGTGCCGTGCCCGTGCACCCGCAACGGCTCGGCGACCGAGTCGAGCAGGGACCGCTTCGGGTTGAACGACGCCGCCGGGTTCTGGAAGATCGCCTGTACGGACCTGCGCAGCCGGCGGTCG
Source organism: Micromonospora sp. DH13 (assembly GCF_020873825.1). Lineage (NCBI taxonomy): Bacteria > Bacillati > Actinomycetota > Actinomycetes > Micromonosporales > Micromonosporaceae > Micromonospora > Micromonospora sp. DH13. The sequence continues at coordinate 115,517 of NZ_JAHWGR010000019.1, read as the reverse complement.
TGACGCCGCACCGGCTCGCCGTGCAGGAGCAGGGTGCCGCCGCTGAGCGGGACGAGGCCCAGCATGGCCCGGGCGGTGGTGGACTTGCCGCAGCCGGACTCGCCGACCAGGCCGAGGATCTCGCCCCGGTGCAGTTGCACCGAGACCTGCGAGACGGCCTCGACCGGGCCCGTGCCGTAGCGGACCGAGCCGTCCCTGAGTTCGAACACCGGGGCGCTTCGCTCGGCGGTCATTCCGCCACCTCCCTGTCCTGGTGCGGCGCGACCGCCGCGTCGACCGCCGGTTCGCCGGGGTGCCAGCAGGCGAACTCGTGCCCGGCCCCCGCCGCACGCGCCGTCATCGGCGGCTGCGCCGTGCGGCAGCGGTCGGACGCGAAGCCGCAGCGGGGCGCGAACCGGCAGCCGGGCGGCGGGTCCAGCAGGTTCGGCGGCAGCCCCGGGATCGGCCTGGGCAGGACCTGCCGCGCCACGTCCGCCCGCGGGATGGCGGCCATGAGCGCGCTGGTGTAGCGCATGCCGGGGCGGGCGAAGACGTCGGCCACGGGACCGCGCTCGGCGATCCGGCCGGCGTACATCACCGCCACCCGGTCGGTGTGCCGGCCCACCACGCCCAGGTCGTGGCTCACCATGACCAGCCCGATGCCGAACTCCCGGCACAGGGCGTCGAACAGGTCGAGGATGCGGGCCTGCACGGTGACGTCCAGGGCGGTCGTGGGCTCGTCCGCGAAGATCAGCTTGGGTCGACCGGCGACGGCCATGGCGATCGCCACCCGCTGCCGCATCCCGCCGGACAGCTCGTGGGCCCGGGACCGGGCCCGCTGCGCCGCCAGCGGGATGCCCACCGTTTCGAGCAGTTCGACGGCCCGGGTGGCGGCCTGCCGGCGGGTCACCCGGGGATCGCGCCGCACCGCCTCGGCGATCTGCTCCCCGATCGGGGTGATGGGGTGCAGGGCGCTGAGCGGATCCTGGAACACCATGGCGACCTCCCGGCCCCACAGTGCGCGGCGGCGCCGCTCGCTCAGGTCGAGCACGGCGTGGCCGGCGAGCCGGACCTGGCCGGTGACCCGGGCCGCCCTGGTGCGGGTGAGGCCCATCGCGGTACGCGCCAGGACGCTCTTGCCCGAGCCGGACTCACCGACGATGCCCAGCCGCTCGCCGAAGCCGAGGTCGAGGCTGACCTGGTCGACGGCGCGCACCGGCCCGGCCGGGGTCGGGAACTCCACCACGAGGTCACGAATGCTCAGCAGGGCGTCCCCGGTCATCGCACACCGCCCGTCACGGCGTCCGCCCCGGACAGGAACCGGTCGGCGAGCAGGTTCAGGCTGAGGATCGTCAGCAGCATGAACACCGCCGGCACCACGATCAGCAACGGGTCGTTCGCGATGAAGGACCGGCCAAGATTGATCATGCTTCCCCACGAGGGTTGAGGCGAGGGCACGCCCAGGCCCAGAAAGCTCAGACCGCCCTCGATGAGGATCGCGGTGCCGATGCTGACCAGCGCGTACGACAGCACGGCGGTGCGGATGTTCGGCAGCACGTCCCGCCAGAGGATGGACCGGGCCGGGGTGCCGATCACCAGGCTGGCCTCCACGTACTCACGGCCGGCGACCGCCAGGGTCTGCGCCTTGGCCAACCGGACGAACACCGGTGTCATCGGCACGGTGATCGCGATCAGCACGTTGGTGATCGAAGCGCCGAGGAACGACGCCAGGGCGAGGGCGAGGATGAGGCCCGGGAAGGCCAGGATCACGTCCACCACGAACGAGACGACCGCGTCGAACCGGCCGCGCAGGTAGCCCGCCAGCATGCCCAGCGGCACCCCGACGAGCGCGGCGGCGGCGACCGACCCGAAGCCGATGAACAGGGAGACCCGCGCCCCGGACAGCGCGCGGGCGAGCAGATCGCGCCCGTAGTTGTCCGTGCCGAGCAGGTGCGCGGCGGACGGCCCGCTCAACCGGTCGGCGGCGGCCATCTTCTGGTCGTCGAGGCCGAGCACGGTCGGCAGCAGCAGCATCGACAGGACCAGCAGCACCAGCCAGGCCATGGACAGCTTGTCGGTCACCCGCCACCGCCGGCCGGACCGCTCTGGGGTCTTCGGCGTGGCCGGGGCGACGGTGGCCGGTGCCGTGGGTGCGACGTCGAGACTCATCGGGTCACCGCCTTGCTTCGCGCCCGCAGCCGCGGGTCGATCAGCCCGTAGATCAGGTCGACCGCCGCGTTGATCAGCACGAACGCGGCGGCGATCACCAGCACCAGGCCCTGCACCTCCGCGTAGTCGCGGGCGCTGACCGAGTGGGCGAGTTCGGCGCCGAGCCCGGGCAGGCTGAACAGGGTCTCCACGATCACGTCCGAGCCGATCAGCACCCCCACGGTGACGCCGACGGAGGTGGTGAGGTTGAGCAGGCTCGGCCGGAAGGCGTGCCGCATGGCGGCGCGGAGCGGCGAGATGCCCTTGGCCCGGGCGACCTGCATGAACTCCTGGCCGTACGTCTCGACCAGGTCGGCGCGCAGCACGCGCTGGTAGAGCGCGAACGGTGCGGCGGCCAGCGTGAGCGAGGGCAGCAGCAGGGAGCCGAGGTGCTGGCCGATCCCCGCGCTGACCGGGACGTAGCCGTTCGCCGGGTAGAGCCCGAGCTGGACCGCGAACACCCAGATCAGGACGAATCCGACGACGAAGTTGGGCGTCGACAGGACGGTGAAGACCCACAGGCTCATCCCCCGGTCCACGGCTGAGCCGCGGCGGGCGGCGGCCGCCACGGCGGCGGGAATCGCGGCGGCGATCGCGATGAGCTGGCTGAGCACGATCAGCTCGATCGTGACCGGGGCCCGCTCGGCGATGATCTGGGCGACCGTCTGGTTGGTCGCGTAGGACCGGCCGAGGTCACCCTGCACCGCGTTGCCGAGCCAGCCGAGGAAGCGTTCCAGGAACGGCCGGTCCAGCCCGAGCTGCTCGTGCAGCGCGGCCACCGCCTGCGGCGACGCGGACTCGCCGAGGATCGCCTGGGCGGGGTCGCCGGGCAGCAGGCTGAGGCTGAGGAAGCAGAGCAGCGACACCACGAACAGCACCGCCGCGAGCCGGACGAGCTTCAGCAGCACGGTACGGGCCAGCGGCCACCCGGGGGTCACGGCGCGACCAGCCCGTGCACGGCGACGGTGTGCCGGCCGGGGCTGAGCCGCAGCTCGGTGCCGCCGACGCCGCCCTGGCCAGCCGCGACGAGCCGGGCGCCCGCCGGTGCCCGGACGGTGGCGTACGCGGTCGCGGGGATCCGCAGCTCGTGCTCGACCACGTCGCCCGCCCAGCGCCACGAGCTGCCGATCGGGCCCGCCGGGCTGTCGTAGGCGGCGCGGGCCCAGCCGAGCGCGGCGGAGTACGCGGCCCGCACCGTGATCTCCCCGGTCCAGGTGGTCTCGGTGGCGTCGATGCCGGCGACGTGCTCGAACAGGAACCGGCCCACGGCACCGAGCGCGCAGTGGTTGAAGGAGTTCATCTCGGCCGTGGCGAGGGTGCCGTCGGGGCGGATGCCGTCCCACTTCTCCCAGATCGTGGTCGCGCCCTGGTCGACCATGTACAGCCAGCTCGGCATCTGCCTGCGCAGCAGGAGTTCGAGCGCGAAGTCCGCGTGCCCGTGGGCGCAGAGCACGGGCAGGACGTGCTCCACGCCGTGGATGCCGGTGGTGACGTGGCCGACCCGTTCGATGGCCGCGCGCAACCGGTCCGCCGCCTCCTGGGCCTCGGCGCCGGTGAGCAGCCCGTATCCGACCGCCTGCGCGTACGCGGCCTGGGTCGCGTCCGCGACGTCGCCGGTCGCGAGCGGGAACGCGGCACGGTACGCGGCGCGGATCTCCGCCGCCCGGTCCGCCAGCCGGGCCGCCTCCCGGTCCCTGCCCAGCCAGGCCGCGATCTGGGCGAGCTGGACGAAGGAGCGGTAGCTGTGGGCGGTGTCGACGATGGCGGTCGGGGTGGTCGAGTAGGCGCCGGTGTAGGCGTACCCCGGGTGCAGCTCCAGGCCGTCGCGTTCCGGCAGCGACAGCCAGTCACCGAAGTCGGCCCCGACCTCGTTGACCCGCAGCCCGGCCGGGTTGGCCCGGTCGACGTGGTCGAGGAAGCGGACCATCGACGCGAACAGCCGCTCGGCGGTCGGCAGGTCCCCGTACCGCTGCACGAGCAGGTGGACGAGGCGGATGAAGCCGTCGGACCAGCCGGGCGCCCCGGGCCGCATGCTGGCGGGCGGGATCGCCGGGGCGTAGTTGCGGATCTCCCCGTCGGGGCCCTGGGTGTCCGCCGCGTCCCGGGCGAACTTCGCCAGGAAGGCGAACACGTCGAAGTGGTACGCGGCGGTCGGCGCGATCGCCCCCGCGTCCCCCAACCAGCCGAGGCGTTCGTCGCGCTGGGGACAGTCGGTGGCCACTTCGAGGAAGTTGTCACGGACGGTCCACGCCACGTTGGCCGCGAGGCGGGTCAGGTGCTCGTCGGAGCAGGCGAACTCGCCGACCGGGCTGGGCAGTCCGGTGACGGAGACCGCCTCGATCGAGGTGTCGGGCAGCAGGGTGAAGTTGTGGTGCGGCAGTTGGCTGGGCAGGCCCCAGACCTCCGCGTAGCGGAACCCGTGCATGGCGAACGACGTGGCGAGCTGGTGCGGGCCGGCGTCGGGCACCACGAAGCGGTCCTCCTGGAAGGCCCCGCGCAGGTTGTCGCGGTAGACGAGCTGCTCGGGGGTCAGGATCTCGCCGTGGCGCACGATCAACTCGACCGACGGCAGGCACCTCGTGGTGAGCTTCGTCCAACCGACCAGGTTCTGCCCGAAGTCGAAGACGGCCGGGCCCCGGGCGTGTTCGTGCACGAGCCGGCCGGTGTGCACCTGGTAGGTCGTGATCGGGTCGTGGGGCTGCGGTTCGACCGGTGGCGTGACCCCGGCGAAGGGTTCGGCCGGCGCCCACCCGGCGTCGTCGAAGCCGGCGAGCCGCCAGCCCCGCGGTTCCTGCCGCAGGTCCTGGGACTCACCGCGCAGCAGGTCCGTCGCCTGCAGTGCCCCGTGTCCGGCGCGCCAACCGGTGCCGGTCGAGGCGACCGGCCTGCCGTCGATCTCCAGTTGGGCCAGCAGCGCCGGCCGGTCGCCGTAGAAGCCGGGCTCGCGCAGCAGTCCGAGGCGTCCGGCGTACCAGCCGTTGGCCAGGACGGCCGCCAGAGTGTTGCGGCCCGGACGCAGGGCCGCCCCGCAGTCGAAGGTCTGGTGGTAGACCCGGGTGCGGTAGTCGGTCCAGCCGGGGCGGTAGAGCGCGTCGGCGGTCAGCTCGACGCCGTTGAGCCACAGCCGGTACAGCCCGAGCGCGCTCGCGTAGACCCGGGCGGTGCCCACCTCGTCGACGTCGAACTCGTGCCGCAGGTACGGGCAGGGGTCCCAGCTCTCCCGCCGATAGGTGGGCACGGGTGCGCTGATCCAGGTGGCCGACCAGTCCCCCGGGTCGGTCAGCCCGACCTCGAAGGCCGCCGTCGCGCTGCTGACCGGACGGCCGGAGCGGTCGGTGGCGGTGACCCGCCAGTAGCGGCGGTCGCGCGAGGTCAGGGGCGGGCCCGCGTACACCGTCCAGGGCCGGGCGCAGGTGGTGGCCCAGGCGAGGTCCCTGTCCGACTCGACCGCCTGCCGGGAGGCCGCCACGGACACCTGGAACCCGCGATCCGGGTCGATCTCCGCACCGCCCGGCACCGACCAGGACAGGTGGGGTGCCGTGCCGGGCACGCCGAGTGGTGCGACCCGCCCACCGACCCGCATCCCGCGCGGCCCGCACCCCGGCTCGGCGGTCATCGCGCGCCGGCCGATGTCGGTTGTTGGCACCGATTGTTTACAGGGATTTTGCACACGCCCGGCATCGTCTGCCAGGCCGCGCTCGACTGTCAAGGATAAGAACATAAGTTCATATACATGAACCTCTCGCCCCGCTCCTCGCTGACCAGCGCATTCCCGAACTCCACCGGAACGTCGTCCGCGCTCCGCGACCGGACAGGAGGCGCCTCCACCATCCGACCGACCCGGCCACCCCCCGTCGCCGGCCTGTCCGGCCGGACGTCACCCCGCAGGCTGGTGCCGACACCCGAGTTCCGGATCCACCGCCCGATCGATGGTGTCGGTGCGACGATGAGGGGCGTGGGAACTCCGAGAACCGCCCCGCCCGTCGTCTCGCCGCTCACCGGCGAGCCGATCAAACGCGCCGACGCCGAGCGGCTCGCGGGGGTGCTGAAGGCGATCGCCGACCCGGCCCGGCTGCGGCTGCTCAGCCTGATCCAGTCCTCCCCGGAAGGCGAGGCGTCCGTCAGCGACCTCACCGCGCCGCTCGGGCTCTCCCAGCCGACGGTGAGCCACCACCTCCGGATCCTCACCGAGGCCGGCCTGCTCGAACGCGAGAAGCGCGGCGTCTGGGCGTACTACCGGCTGGTGCCGTCCGCGATCGCGGCCATCGCCGACCTGTTGACCCCGCCCCGCAAGCGGGCGACGCGGAAGACCCGCTGACCCTCGGTCGAGGCTCTCGGGCAGCTGGTCACGGGACGCGACGCGGAAGATCGGATCCTCCGGTGGCCTACCAGCTTGTCAGCAGCAGGTGGTTGATCGTCAGGGCCACCCCGGCCTGCACGGCGAGCCACGTGCGGCGGTCGGCGGGCGGGATTAGCGCCGCCCCGGCCAGGAGCCAGGCGGTGAACGGCAGCCAGATGCGTTCGACCTCGGCCTTGCTGTAGCCGGACAGGTCCGCCGCGACGATCGCCGCCGTGGCGGCGAGGGGCAGCAGCCAGGTCGCCGACTCCGCACCGGGCCGCCGCAGCGCGACGGCCCGCCAGCCGGCCAGCGCCGCGCGGCGCAGCAGCACGGCCGCCGCCGGCCCGGCGGCGACGACCACGAGCGCCAGGTTGGCCCAGACCCAGTAGCCGTACGCGCGGTCGGCGGCGATGCCCTGGTAGTAGCGTTCGACGACGAGGTGGTAGCCGGCGGGCCACCAGAAGCCGGCGGCCGTGAACGCGGCCACGACCGGTACCGCCCCGGCGAACGCCCAGCCCGCGGTGGGCCGGTGCCGGCCCGCCAGCACGACGACCGCCAGGGCGACCGGGGCCATCAGGACGAGCCCGTAGGAGAGGTAGCAGCCGAACGCCAGCAACGCGCCACCGGCGACCGCGCTCACGGCACGCCCCCGGGTGACGCCGTGCGCCAGCAGGGCGACGCCGGTGGCGGTCACCCCGGCGAACAGCCCGTCGGCCGACACCCCGGACCAGACCGCACCGGGGAACAGCACCGCGAACGGCAGCACGGCACGGGCCGCCGCGCCGCTGCCGAGCAGCCGTACGGTGTGCGGCACGGCGACGGCGACGAGCGCCCCGGCCAGGATGCACAGCACCCCGGCCCAGCCGCCACCGCCCAGCCCGACCCGGTCGAGCCAGACGAAGACGAGCAGCGCACCCGGGGGGTGGCCGGACACGTGCGTGGTCCAGGAGTCCGGCTGGAAGTCGAGGATCCGGGTGGTGAACTCCCCCAGCATGGCCGGGATGTCGGTGACTCCGGGGACCTCGTGCAGATACTCGTGGACGGTGGTGAGCCGCCCGGCGACGCCGCGCCGCCAGCCGTCGACCAGGGCGAGCGACAGCGTCCAGGCCACGGCGGTGGCGTAGGACAGCGCGAGCAGCGGCCGCCAGGGCAGCCGGGCGGCCAGCGCCGGCCCGCGCCAGCAGACCAGCGCGGCCAGCAGCAGCGCCGCCGGCGTGCCGGGCCCGACGTGCGGCAGCCAGTGCGCCGACAGCGGCGCCGCACTGGCGTACACCGGGCGGCCCAACGCGTACAACACGCCGCCGACGACGGCGGCTGCCGCGACCAGGCCGAGCGCGGCGGCGGCGGCGACCAGGTCGGCCCGCGGCGGACGCCGCCCCCGCTGCGTCGAGGGGGACGGCACCGCGCTCGGCAGCCGGACGCTCATCCGCGCAGCGGCGCGTGGGCGAACTCCGCGATCCCGTCGGCGAGCCCCACGGCGGCCCGGAACCCGAGTTCGGTCTCGGCCCGGGCGGGCGAGGCGACCACGTGCCGCACGTCGCCGAGCCGGAACTCGCCGGTGACCACCGGCGGGGGCCCGCCGGCGGCCCGCGCCAGCTCCGTGGCCAACTGGCCGACGGTGGCCGGGCGACCGGAGGCGACGTTGTACGCGCGCCAGCCCGTGCGCGTGCCGGTCGCCTCCAGCGCGGCGAGGTTGGCCGCCGCCACGTCGCGGACGTGCACGAAGTCGCGGCGTTGGCCGCCGTCCTCGAACACCCGCGGCGCCCGCCCGGCCTCCAGCGCGGAACGGAAGATCGCCGCGACCCCGCTGTACGGCGTGTCGCGGGGCATGCCGGGCCCGTAGACGTTGTGATAGCGCAGCGCCACGACGGTGCCGCCGGTCTGCCGGGCCCAGGCCGCCGTGAGGTGCTCCTGGGCGACCTTCGTGGCGGCGTACACGCTGCGCGGGTCCAGCGGGGCCTCCTCGTCGACCAGCCCCGGGGCGACGGCGGCGCCGCAGCTGGTGCAGGCCGGCTCGAAGTGACCGGCGGCCAGGTCGGCGACGCTTCGCGGCGCGGGGCGGACCGCACCGTGCCCGGCGCAGGCGTACGCGCCCTCGCCGTAGACGACCATGGAGCTGGCGAGCACGAGCCGGTGCACGCCCGCGCGGGCCATCGCGGCGAGCAGGACCGCCGTGCCGAGGTCGTTGCAGCCGACGTACTCGGGCAGGTCGTCCAGGTCGACGCCGAGCCCGACCATCGCCGCCTGGTGGACCACCACGTCGACGCCGGCCAGGACGCCGGCGACGGCGGGCCGGTCCCGCAGGTCGAGCCGGACGAGCGGGGCCCCCGCCACGGTGTCCGGCAGCGGCGAGCGGTGTGCGCCGGGATGGCCGGCGTCCACGACGGTCACCCGGTGGCCGGCGTCGTGCAGGGCGGTCACGACGTGGGTTCCGATGAATCCGGCGCCGCCGGTAACGAGTACGTGGGTCACGGCGCCGACGGTAGAGCCGGGACGCGGCCATCCGCCCCGGCCGCGGCCTACCGTCAGCGGTTCGTAAGAAACTCCGGGCCGGGTCACCGTTCCGTAAGACTCTGTCACCGTCAGGTAAGGATTTCCGGGCGGATCAGGTCCTAGCGTCCGCGGCATGACCGATGTGGTTCTTCCCTGCCGCAACGAGGCCCCGGCCCTGCCCGACCTGCTGGCCCGGATGCCGGCCGGCTACCGGCCGATCGTGGTGGACAACGGCTCGACCGATGGCTCGGCGGAGGTGGCCCGCGCCTGCGGCGCCGAGGTGATCAGCGTCGCCGAGCCCGGCTACGGCGCCGCCGTACACGCCGGGGTCCTGGCGGCCGACCCCGGCGACGGCGTGGTGTGCGTGATGGACGCCGACGGGTCCTTCGACCCGGCGCAGCTGCCCCGGCTGGCCGACCCGGTGCTGGCCGGCGAGGCGCACCTGGGCACCGGGCGGCGCCGCCCGGCCGCGCGGGGGGTGTGGCCCGCGCACGCCCGGGTCGCCAACGCCGTCCTGGCCCGTCGGCTGCGCCGCACGACCGGCCTCGACATCCACGACATCGGGCCGATCCGGGCCGTGCGCCGCGCCGACCTGCTGGCGCTGGGGCTGCGCGACCGCCGGTTCGGCTACCCGTTGGAGCTGCTGATCGCGGCGGGCCGGGCCGGCTGGCGGGTGGTCGAGGTCGACGTCGACTACCACCCCCGGGCGGCCGGCACCCGCTCGAAGGTGACCGGCACCGTGCTCGGCACCGTCCGCGCCGTCCGGGACATGAGCGCGGTGCTGGCCCGGTGAGCGCCCCCCAGGTGCTGGTGCTGGCCAAGACGCCGGAACCCGGCCGGGTCAAGACGCGGCTCTGCCCGCCCTGCACCCCCGGGCAGGCCGCCCGGATCGCCGCGGCGGCCCTGGCCGACACCCTCGACACCGTCGCCGCGGCCACGGCCGGCGCGCGGATCCTGGTCGTCGACGGCGACCATCCGGCCCCGGCGGGCTGGGCGCGGCTCGCCCAGCGCGGTGGCCCGCTCAGCGACCGCCTCGCCAACGCGTTCGCCGACGCCCGCCCGGTCGCCGACCGCCGCGAAACGGCCGCGGCGACCCTGCTGATCGGCATGGACACCCCGCAGCTCACCGCCGCGCACCTCGACGCCGCCGTCGGGCTGCTCGGCACGGCGGACGGGCCGGACGCGGTGCTCGGCCCGGCCGACGACGGCGGCTGGTGGGCGCTGGGCCTGCGCGAGCCCGGCCACGCCGAGGCCCTGCGCGCGATCCCCACCTCGACGGCGCGCACCGGACGGCTGACCCTGGCCGCGCTGCGCCGCCGCGGCCTGCGGGTCCACCTGCTCCCCCGCCTGCGCGACGTGGACACCGCGGCCGACGCGCACGTCGTGGCCGCGCTGTGCCCGCCGGGCAGCCGGTTCGCCGTCGCCGTCGACGCCGACGTACCGTCAGCGGCGGGGGTCGGCCGGTGAACGCCGTCGCGGTCTTCGACGCCGTGTTCGACCGGGCCGCGTCGGGCGTCCCCGCCGCGTTCACGGCCCGACACTCCAGCGGCGGCGAGCTGCGGTTCGACCCGACCGTCTGGTGCCGGGACGCGACCGCCGGGGACTCGGCGCTGCTCGCCCGCTGCACCGGGCCCACCCTCGACGTCGGCTGCGGACCCGGCCGGCTCACCGGCGCCCTGATCGCCGCCGGCCGCCCGGCCCTCGGCATCGACATCAGCGCCACCGCCGTCCGCCTGGCCCGGGGCCGCGGCGCGGTCGCGCTGCAACGCGACGTCTTCGACCCGGTGCCGGGCACCGGCCGCTGGCAGCACCTGCTGCTGGCCGACGGCAACATCGGCATCGGTGGTGACCCGCACCGGCTGCTGCGCCGCTGCCGCCGGCTCCTGGCGGCCGACGGCCGGCTGCACGCCGAGTTGGCGCCACCCGGCACGCCCGCCTGGTCCGGCACCGCCATGGTGCAGGCCCCCGGCGGCGTCGGCAGCCCGCTGAGCTGGGCCTGCGTGCCCCTCGACGACCTGCCCGCGCTGGCCGGGGCCACGGCGCTGCGCATCCTCGACACCTGGACGGCGGCGGGCCGATGGTTCGCCACCCTCGGCCCCGCGTGACCGGCCGTCCGACCCCGCTGCGGCGGTTCGCCCGCTGGTGGTCGACGCCGCTGCCGGCACCGCCCGCAGCGCTGCGGCGGGGACCCCTGCGCGCCGGCGCGTTCCCGTCCCGGCTGCGGTCCACGCGACTGACCAGCCAGCTCGGCATCGCCCTCGGCGTGGCGTTCGCCGTCTGCTTCCTCACCGGGCTGCTCAGCCACCTGATCCAGGATCCGCCGGGCTGGTTCCGGTGGCCGGCCCGCCCGGTGGGGCTCTACCGGTTCACCCAGGGCCTGCACGTGGCGACCGGGCTCGCCACGGTGCCGCTGCTCGGCGCCAAGCTGTGGTCGGCCTACCCGCACCTGTTCGCCTGGCCGCCGGCCCGCTCGGTCGCCCACGCGCTCGAACGCGCCAGCGTCGGCGTCCTGGTCGCCGCCGCGCTGTTCCAGGTGATCGGCGGCGTCCTGAACGTCTCCCGCTGGTATGCGCCGATGCCGTTCTTCTTCACCGCCGGGCACTACTGGGTGGCGTGGCTGGCGGTCGGCGCGCTGCTGGTGCACGTCGGCGTGCACCTGCCGACCGTGCGCGACGCGCTCGCCCGCCCCGCCGCCGGGACGCCGGGCGGCCGGCTGAGCCGGCGCGGGCTGCTCGGCGGCGTCGCCGCCGCGGCCGGGCTGGTCACCCTGACCACGGTCGGGCAGACCGTCCGGCCGCTGTCCGGCCTGGCGGTGCTCGCGCCCCGCCGGCCGGACGTGGGGCCGCAGGGGCTCCCGGTCAACAAGACCGCGGACACCGCCGGGGTACGCGCCCGGGCGCTCGACCCGTCCTACCGGCTGGCGGTCGTCGGCCCCGCCGGGCGGGCCGACCTGGATCTCGCCGCCCTGCACGCCTTCGCGCAGCACACCGCCGACCTGCCGATCGCCTGCGTGGAGGGGTGGAGCGCCACCGGGCGGTGGACCGGCGTGCGACTGCGGGACCTGGTGGCCCTCGTGGGCGGCGACCCGGACCGCGCGGAGGTCCTCGTCGAGTCGCTGGAGGCCGCCGGCCGGTACCGCGCGTCGACCGTCGCGCCGGCCCACGCCCGCGACCCGCTGACGCTGATCGCCCTGCGGCTCGACGGCGAGCTCCTGCACCCGGACCACGGCTACCCGGCGCGGCTGATCGCCCCGAACCGGCCCGGCGTGCTCCAGACGAAGTGGGTCGCCACGATCACCGTGCGGGAGCCGCGATGAGAGTCCGCAGCGTGCTCGTCGCCGTCGGCGTCCTGCTGATGGGGTACGCCGTCGTGGGCGGCAGCGCCGACCCCGACCTGAAGCCGGCGGGCGTGCTGCTCTTCCTGGCCGGGGTGCTGGCCGGTCACGACCTCGTCTGGATGGTCGTGCTGCTGGCCGGTGGCGCGGCGGTCGCCCGGTGGGTCCCGCGCCGGCACCGGCCCGTGGCGCGTGCCGCCGCGATCAGCGCCGCCGCGCTCACCGTCGTGGCGGTGCCGCTCGTCCTCGGCTTCGGCCGGCCCCCGGACAACCCCTCGGTGCTGCCGCTGCCGTACGGCCGCAACCTCGCCGCCGTCCTGCTCCTCGTCGCCGGCGCGGCACTGGCGGCGGGCCTGACGGCGGACCGGCGTCACCGGTCGGCGGCGGGCCGTGGGAGGGGCCGGCCGGCGGCGGACCGTAAGCAATCCGAAAGACCCGGCGGTAGCGGCCCACCGCCCGCCGGTCGGTAGCGTGGCCGGGATGGGACACCGGGTGCTGGTGGTCGACGACGACCCCACGGTCAGCGACGTCGTGCGGCGCTACCTGGAACAGGACGGCTGCGAGGTCCGGTTGGCCGCCGACGGCGCCGCCGGCCTCGCGGCGATCGCCACCCACCGGCCCGATCTCGTGGTGCTCGATCTCATGATGCCCGGCATCGACGGCCTCGAGGTGTGCCGCAGGATCCGCAGACAGCTGCCGGGCCTGCCGGTCATCATGCTCACCGCCCTCGGCGAGGAGGCCGACCGCGTCCTCGGGCTGGAGGTCGGCGCCGACGACTACGTGACCAAGCCGTTCTCCCCCCGCGAACTCGTCCTGCGGATCCGTTCGGTGCTGCGTCGCGCCAGCGGGCACACCACCGGCCCGGCCGATTCCAGCCGGCTCGTCGACGCGGAGCTGGCCGTCGACACCGCCCGCCGCGTCGCCGAGCGCGACGGCGCGCCGCTGGCGCTGACCGTCCGGGAGTTCGACCTGCTGGCCTTCCTCATGCGCCATCCCGGGCGCGCGTGGTCCCGCGCCGATCTGCTCGACAAGGTGTGGGGCTGGCAGTTCGGCGACCAGTCGACGGTGACCGTCCACGTCCGCCGGCTGCGCGAGAAGATCGAGTACGAGCCGGCCGAACCGCGCCGCATCCGCACCATCTGGGGCGTCGGCTACCGCTACGACCCGCTCGACGGGGGACCCCAGCGGTGACCGACATGCTGCTCATCGGGCTCTACGCCCTCGTCGCCGGAGGCGTCGTCGGGCTGGCCGGCGCCGGGGCGCTGCGGCTGCTGCGCGGCCGGTCCATCCTCGTCCACGTGCTGGTGCTGCTCACCGTCACCGTGCTCGCCGTGGTCGTCGGCGTCGCCACGGTCGCCCAGGCCATGTTCCTGTCCCCGCACGACCTGTGGGTCGTCCTCGTCACCGTCAGCGCCTCCGCGGTGATCAGCCTCGCCGTCGGCGCCGTCTTCGGCAGCCGGCTCGCCGCCTCCGCGGTATGGGCGCAGGCGGCCCGGGACCGGGAACGGCGGCTGGAGGCCGGACGGCGCGAACTCGTCGCCTGGGTGTCGCACGACCTGCGCACCCCGCTCGCCGGGCTGCGGGCGATGGCCGAGGCCCTCGAGGACCGCATCATCGACGACCCGGCCACCGTCGACGAATACCACCGGCGCATCCGGGTCGAGACCGACCGGATGACCCAGCTCGTCGACGACCTGTTCGAGCTGTCCCGGATCAACGCGGGCGCGCTGCGGCTCGCGCCCACCACCGTGCCGCTGCGCGACGTCGTGTCCGACGCCATCGCCGGCGTCGCCCCGCTCGCCGCCCGCCGCCGGATCCACCTGGTCGCCGCGGACAGCGGCTGGCCCCTCGTCCGCGCCGGCGAACGCGAACTCGCCCGCGTCGTCAGCAACCTGCTGATCAACTCCGTCCGGTACACCCCGGAGGACGGCACCGTGCACATCGCGGCCGGCCACGAACGCGACGCCGTGTGGCTTGCCGTCTCCGACACCTGCGGCGGCATCCCGGAGGAGGACCTGGACCGCGTCTTCGACGTGGCCTTCCGCGGCGAGCGCGCGCGTACCCCGGGCGCGGCCGGCTCCGGTGGCGGCGGAGGGCTCGGCCTGGCGATCGTGCGCGGCCTGGTGGAGGCGCACGGCGGCCGGGTCGACGTGCGCAACACCGGCCGCGGCTGCCAGTTCGAGGTACGCCTGCCCGCGGCCTGATCCGCGCGCCTCCCGTCGCCTCGCGGGCGCGCCCTAGGCCCGGCCCCGGGACCGGGCCCGGTCGAGCAGGAGGCGACCCAGCAGGCGCACCCGGTGCCAGGCGCCGAACTGCACGGCGGCGCAGCCGACGACCGCCTCGCGCAGGGTGAACACCTGCCCGGCGCGCGGGAGCAGGAGCACCCGCCAGGACGCCGCCGTCGAGCCGAGGATCTCGGCCCGGCGCTGCTGGTCGCGGTAGCGCCGGCCCAACTCGGCGACGGGTGTCCCGGCACGGTGGTTGTCCCGCAGCCGCCGGTGCTGGAAGGAGAGGGCGGCGTGCACGTTGCCGGCCTCCAGGAACCACTCCTGCGTCTCGGCCGCCTCGGACTCCGGTCGCGGCGCGGCTGCCGTGGCGTACTTCAGGCTGCCGTGGACGTCGGCGAGTCGCCGGAAGACGTGCAGCCCGTCCTGCTGGCTGGGCGTCGGCAACCAGCGGGCGACCCTGCGGCCCAGGGGGCGGCCCAGCCACCGCAGGTCGGGCACCAGCCCCATGTGCTCGATCACCCGGGCCTCGGTCTCGGCGATCAGCCGCAGGTCCCCGGCGTCCGAGGTGCGCCGCCGGTGCCACGTCAACCACGCGTACGCGGGCAGCAGCCGACCCTGCACCCACAGCGTCGCCCCGATCCGTTCGGTGCGACGCGGCGACGGTGACTGCCGCCGCCACCAGCGGCGCAGGTCGGCGTACCGACCCTCCTCCCACATCAGGTCGGATCGGGACAGGGCAAGCTCCTCGGCGGAGACGGCCGGCTCCGCCGGGAGCAGCCGGCGGACCTCGGGGACGAGACCGACCGCGCGGAAGAACAGGAAGGTGGCGGCCAGCCGGCGTCGGTCGTCGACGGCGGTGCCGACAGGGCGGGGTGGCCGCAGGACCGGCGGCGGCACCGGGTCGAACCCCCATCGGGAGGCGAGCCCGTCGAGGAGTTCGGTGGTCGGACCGCAGAGGAACTCGACGGTGGCGCCCGCCCTGCGCAGGTGCCCGGCCAGGGCGGGCAGGGTGCCGTCCGGGTTGCCGGCCTCGACCCCGAACACGGCGGTGGGCGGCTGCGGGACCGGCCGGTGCCAGGCGCAGGACGAGTGGTTGACCCAGTGGACGGTCCGCCCGTCCAGCGCGCCCGGCGGGAGGCCGGCGACCGCCACGTCCACGTCGAAGAAGTCGCTGCCGCTGTAGCCGACGACGACGATCCGGCGGGCCGGTCCCCGCAGGCGTTCGACGAACGCCGCCCGGTCGGCGTCGTCGAAGCCGCGTTCGATGTGCGCGAGGGTGGCACCCAGGCGGGCCGGATCCGTCCCGTCGGCGAGGGCGTGGTGGAAGTGGTGGATCTGCCCCGGGCACGGCGGCCGCCCGCGCCGTTCGTGGAAGGCACGCTCGACGCACAGGTCGAAGTTGGCGGTGAGCTGCCGCCCGCCCGCGTCCAGGTGGGCGGCGAGGAACTCGTGCACCGGGTTGGGCCGGGCGTCCCGCAGGTCGGCGAGGACCTCCCCGACCAGGTCGGGGCTCTGCTGGGAGCCCGCGCCGAGTGCGGTCTCCAGCCGGGGCGGCCGGGTCCGCACCGGCTCGGTCGGGCAGATGGCGCCGCGCCGCCAACCCAGCAGTTCGTGGTACGCGAGGACGGTCTCCAGGGTGAACGGCCGGAACAGCGCCGAGAAGGTGCGCTCGGTGAGCTGCCAGCCGGTGGGCAGGCAGCTCGGCGCGCCCCGGGAGACACCGGCCCCGGTCCAGAAGAGGACGCCGGCGGGACCGGCTCTCGCGAGCGCCTCGACCGCGTCGGCGAGCGCGGTCATTCCCGCTCGAGACTGCTGATGTCGCCGTGCTCGGCCAGCACCAGGCGGACGATCTGCTCCTCCAGGTCGGTGAAGGCGAGCAGGTAGACGGTGCGCACCCGGGAGGCGGGGTGCGCCCGGAAGTAGTCCAGCGCGGCCTCGACCATGATCTGGGCGGTCCGCTCCGGGTCACCACCGCCGTTGCCGGTGCCGAGCAGCGGCAGGACGACCGTGCGCAGCTGCTCGCCGGCGGCGTTGAGCCGGTCCAGCTCGGCCAGCACGTTGCGCATGCAGCCGCCGACGTCGGCGACCTGCCGGTAGCCGGTGCCCGGTGAGCCGTCCACCGAGGCGACGTGCAGGACCCGCTTGACGCCGTTGTCGTCGGCGAGCGCCCCGGACGTGGTGGTGAAGACCGTGGCGGGGGCGACCGGGGTACGCCGTGCCACCTCGCGCAGCTCGGTGTAGATGAGGTCGTCGACCAGGGTGCCGGCCGCGTCACGCCGGCCGCCCCGGTAGCGGATCGTGCCGGAGATGGTCGGCTCCGTCGGGCGGGCCATCTCCATCTGGGTGTTCTCGGCGTTCACCCAGACGTCGACGCCGGTGACGTTGGCGATGTTGCCGGTGATGATGCCGAGCCGGTGCCGGCGGTCCTGCCGGACGAACGCGAGGGTCCGGGTGGTGCGTTGCAGGCGCTGCGGCTTCTGCGCGGTCTCCACGATGGTGAGCCGCAGCTTCAGCTGCTCGACCTCCTCCCTGGCGCGGCGGACCTCGGCTTCGAGCTCGTCGCGGATGCCGGCGCGGGCCAGCCACTGGAAGGAGAGGGTGATGAAGGCGAGCACGAACGCCGCCGCGCCGCCGATGCTGAAACCGAGGGCGCGGCCGTCGGCGTACGAATCGGGGAAGATCGAGAACATCAGCAGTGCGACCGCGACCGCGTAGAGCAGCACCGACGGCAGCTGCATCGCGGCCTGTCGGCCAGCGCGCCGCGGGTCGGAGAACAGGATCTGCAGCAGGATGCCGATCGACACCAGCACGCCGGTGACGCCGAGCAGCAGGGGCGTCATCGTCGGGACCGCTTCAGGTGCAGCCAGAGAAGCCCGGCCAGGGTCTTCGCGTCGCGGATCGTGCCACTGTCGAGCAGTGCCGGAAGGTCGGCGAGCGGCACCGTGCGGCGGGCGATGTCCTCCGCCTCGTCGGCGCGGCCGCCGCCCTCGCCGACCCGCAGGCTGTCGTCGACCTCCCCGTGGAAGATGGTGACGCGCTCCGACGATCCGCCGGGCGAGGGATAGATCGTGGCGATCGGGTCGAGGGCACGGACGTCGTAGCCGATCTCCTCCCGGATCTCGCGGCGGATGGCGGACTCCGGCTCTTCGTCGGCGCGGACCATTCCGGCGACGAGCTCGACCAACCACCCCGACCCGTGGCCGAGGGTCGGGTAACGGAACTGCTCGACGAGGACGATCTCGTCGCGCGAGGTGTCCACAATGACCGCCGCGGCGGAGTCGCCCCGGTCGGCGTTGACGCGGGTGATCTTCTCGCTCCACTTGTTCGACAACGAACGGTCCGCGCCGAAGCGGCGATAACGGAGTCTGGCCTGTCGGATGGTGAAGATGGCGGTGGTGAGAAGCACATCCTCGGAGAGGATCTCGACGTTCGGCTGACTGTCGGGCACGGTGCCGCTCCTTGATCAGGAAATCAACGCGTTCGTTGAGTGTGAGCGCGGCGGTTAACCTGAGCATAACTCCGGCAGTGGTGGTCGTTGATATTGAGCGTGCTGTCGGATAGTGGCCTGAAGAGGAGCGCAGAGATGCTGGACGAGCGGCCGGCGGCCTACTTCAGCCACAGCTACGACGTGCTGGACCGGCGGGTCACCGACTTCTTTCTGGAGGCGCTCTCCGAGCGGTTCGCTCTCGCCGTCGACCCGCGTTCGGCGACTTTGTCCACGATGCACCTTGAGTTGATGATGCGACGGACCGCGTGTTTCGTCGCCGTCGTCACCCGTCGGGAAAACCAGCCACAATACCGCTGCTCGCCGTTCGCCGTGCACGAGTACGGGATGGCGGTGCTGGCTAATCGGCCGAGGCTCGTGATTCCCGAGATCAACATTCCGGCTCGCCATTTCATCGGCGCGGACGTGGCCCGTCCGTTCAACCGCAACCGGCTCGCCGCCTACCGGATGCCCCTGGAGGCGCTCGACGAGTTGGTGGCCCGCGCCCGGGAGCACGCCGACGAGGTGGACCGGCCGCTGGGTGCGGCTGCGCTGATGCTCCCGCCGACCCGCGAGTACGCGGAGGCCGCACCGGAGCTGCGCCGGCTCATCTCGCAGGCCGGCTGGCAGGTGGAGAACATCTCCGAGGCGCTGCTACGGGACGAGGTCGACGCCGCGGGCGCGGCGACACTGCTGGACCGGTACGACTTCGTCCTCCTCGACGTCCTGGACCCGCGGACGCCGACCTGGGTGCTGCCGTTCCTGCAGGCCCGTGGGGTGCCGACGGTCCGGCTGGTGTGCCACCGCGCCGACGACCACGCGGCCCGGCAACTGCCCCGGCTCGCGGTCAGCCACGCCCTGCAGGCGTCCAGCGCGGTCAACCGGCACGCCATCTGGTGGTCCGACATGGACGGCCTGCTGCCGGAGCTGAGCCGGGAGATCGGCCGGCTGCAGATGCCCCGCCTCCAGTTCGCCGGCCTGGAGGAGGCCCGCCGGTACGTCTGGAGCCTCGGCCGCGACCAGGGCCCCGTCTTCCTGAGCAGCGCCCAGGGCGACAACGACCTCGCGCAGCTCATCGCGCAGGAGCTCGACCTGCGCAACGTCGAGCACTTCCACTACCTGTTCAACAGCGATCTGCCGCGCGGCAAGGCGTGGGAGCACCGCCTGCTCGCCAAGGTCGGCGAGTGCCGGATCTTCGTGCCGCTGGTGAGCCGGCACTACCTGAGCAGCACGTGGTGCAGGAAGGAGATGGACATCGCGCTGGAGTTGAGCGGTCAGCGGCGCATGCGGGTCCTGCCGTACTTCCTCGACCACGGCGCCGGCGCCTCGGTCCCGATCCAGGGCACCTCGATCATGCACCTGGACGACGCGGCGCGGGTACGGCGCGTCGTCGACGACGTGGACCGGGCGCTGACCGACCTGACCGACCGGCGGCACCGGCCCCGCATCGAGGTCACCGTGTCCGGCGGGCGGATGGCGCCCGACGTGGACGTGGTCGTGCTCGCGACCGGCCCGACGGAGTACGCGGCGGCGGCCCGCACGCTGCGCGACCCGTCCCCGGTGGTCGGCACGGCCGAGCACCCGAACCGCTTCGGCTGGCTCGGCGGCACCGTGGCCCGCCCGGAGGGCAGCGGCTACCAGTTGGTGCTCTGCCGGGCCGGCGCGGACGGCGGCCGGGAGGCGCTGCGGGCGGCCGTCGAGGCGTTCGGGCCGGAGCACGTCGTCCTGCTCGGCACCGCGTCGGCCGTGGTGCCGGCCGACGTGGTGGTCGCCGACCGGATCTGCGGCTTCCACCGGTTCAGCGTGGACAGCTCGTTCGTGCCCAGCCTGGACCGGGACTATCCGACCGACCCCGGGGTCGCGGCCTCGGCGGAGGGGCTGCCGTCGGTGGTGCGGGGCACCCTGGCCGTCGGCGACGAGGTGGTGCACGGGCCGCAGGCGCCCGCCTTCGCCCCGGTGCTGGAGGCCTGGCCGGACGCGGTGGCGGTGGGCGTGCTGTCGGTCGACACGGTCGAACAGTTGGAGGACTTCCGGACGTACGGGCGGATCAGTCACTTCAGCGCGGTCGCCGGGGTCGCGCCGCCCGGCGCGGAGGATGCGGTCCGGGAGGCGGCGGCGGAGCGGGCGTTCGCCGTCGTCAGCCGGTTAGTCTCGGCGCACTGGCCGCGACCGCCGCGCACCGACGCGGCAGACGAGGGGGCATCCGGTGTGGCAGCCGCAGCCGATTGACACCAGCGGGATCGAGTTGCCGCAGTCGGTGCGCGACGAACGGGAGACGCTCTCCCGCCAGGCGCACGACATCTGGGCCGCGAAGCGGCTCGCGGACGGGTGGAGGCACGGCGAGACCCGCGACGACGAGAAGAAGACCCACCCGAACCTGGTGGCCTACGAGGAGCTGGACGACGACGACAAGTCGTACGACCGGGAGCTCATCGACGGGACCATCCGTCTGCTGATCAAGCTCGGCTTCCGGATCGAGCGCGACCGCGACTGAGGGTTCCCGACAGTCGTGGCCGGCCCACCCGATCGGCGGATCATCAGATCGGCGGTGCTGGATCTACGGTAGGCGAGCAGTCAGTCGCCGCTCCGGAAGGAACCCTCATGCCTCAACCGCTCCGCCGCCGGCTCACCCGCCTCGCGGTTGTCGCCACCGCCGCGGCAGCCGTCAGCTTCACGGCACAGCCGACTCCGGCCCTGGCCGTGCCATTCGACTGGAACGGCTATTTCACGACGTACGAAGAGTGCGAGGCCTACCGCATCCAGGCCAGCTACTGGGGCGAGGTAAGCAACAGTTGCGAATACCGCACGCTGCCCGACAGCCAGTACGACGGCTGGTACTTCCGGGCCTGGCTGCCGGGTTAGGCGCACCGGGCGACCGGATCAGGTAGCGGCGGCGCGGGCCGGGCTCGGACGCCCCGCGCCGCCGCCACCGACACCCTCGACCGCAGCCGGCACGATCACCTACGGCGGCGCGATCCCACCTGCTTGACCACTCAACTTTTCGGCGATAACTTTGATGCCCATCGATTGATTTCTCTCGAAGCAGGTGGGCCATGCTGTGGAAATCCATCGCCGCCGCCGTGTCCGTCGCAGGCGTGCTGGCCACCGCCCCCGCCGCCGCGGCCGCCCCCTCCCAGATGTCGACCGAGGGCTGGGGGGCCGGGAACTGCCCGCAGGGCATGCTCTGCATCTGGCCGAACTGGAACCACCCGCCGGAGGGCCCCACGTCGACTCCGTCCCTGACGACCAACAGCGAGTGGTCCGGCAACGTCCCGGCGTTCAACTTCTACAACTACACCTCGAAGAAGGCCGAGATCACCTGGTCCTACACGTATCTCGGCACGCCCCTCACCGGCACGATCTGCGTTCTCCCGGGCGGCGACGGGGACCTGTACGTCCCCATGTACGTCACGAAGGTGACCTGGCAGCCGCGCAGCTGCTGATCCCGCCGGCGCGCGGGACCTTCCGCGTACGAGCCCGGCCCCCGCGTCTTGCTCGCGCGGGCGTCCGAGGCGACCCGGGCCCGTCGACCACTCGGAGGATGCCTCGATGACCAGGTGGAACTCGCTGCCGGGGGTGGCCCCGCGGCGGCAGGGACGGCGGGTCGGGTTGGCCATCGGCGCGGCGGCGGCGATGCTCGCGGGCACTGCGGTGTTCGGCCTGCCGTCGGCCTCGGCGGCGACGGTGGACACGTCGGCGTCGTACGTGTTCGTGAACCGGCACAGCGGCAAGGCGATGGACCTCTACGACTGGTCGACGGCGGAGAACGCGCCGGTGAACCAGTGGACGCGCAACGACCTCGCGGTGCAGCAGTGGCAGTTCGTCGACGCCGGTGACGGCTTCTTCAAGGTGCGCTCGCGGCACAGCGGGAAGGTGCTGGAGTTGCCGAACGCCGCCGACGGCACCCAGTTGGTGCAGACCACCGACCGGGGCTCCGCCACCCAGCAGTTCCGGTTGCAGGACTCCGCCGGCGGGTTCGTGCGGTTCGTCAACCGGCAGTCGAGCAAGGTGATCGACCTGTGGGAGTGGTCGACGGCCGACGGGGGCCGGTTGGCCGGATACTCCAACGTGGACGGCGCCAACCAGCAGTGGCAACTGGTGCGCCTGGCCGGCGGCACGCCGACCACGCCACCGGCCTACCCGCAGCCCGGCAGGGTCGCCGGGGACGTCGGCGTCCACGACCCGACCGTGGTCAAGCGGCCCGACGGCACCTACCTCGTCGCCCACACCGGGGACAACATCGCCCTGAAGACCTCGACGGACCGGATCACCTTCCGGAACGCTGGCACGGTCTTCCCCGGTGGCGCCCCCTGGACCACCACCTACACCGGCGGCGCACGCAATCTGTGGGCGCCGGACCTGTCGTACCGCAACGGCCGCTACTACCTCTACTACTCGGCGTCGACCTTCGGCTCCAACCACTCGGCCATCTTCCTGGCCACCAGCACCACCGGCGCGTCCGGAAGCTGGACCAACGAGGGTCTCGTCATCGAGTCGCGCACGTCGGACGACTTCAACGCGATCGACCCGAACCTCATCGTCGACGACCAGGGCCGCTGGTGGCTGAGCTTCGGTTCGTTCTGGTCCGGGATCAAGCTGATCCAGATCGACCCGGCCACCGGACGCCGCCTCGGCACGTCGATGCACAGCCTCGCCAGCTACGGTCCCGGCATCGAGGCGCCCGTCATGGTCAAGCGTGGCGCCTGGTATTACCTGTACGTCTCGTTCGACCGCTGCTGTCAGGGCGCCAGCAGCACCTACCGCGTCATGGTGGGCAGGTCGGCGAGCCCGACCGGGCCGTTCGTCGACCGGGCCGGACGCGCCATGCTCTCGGGTGGGGGCACCGAGATCCTCGCCTCGCACGGCAGCATCCATGGCCCCGGCCACCAGGCGATCCTCGGCGACAGCGACGGCGACTGCCTGTTCTACCACTACTACGCCGACAACGGCGTCTCGCTGCTCGGCATCAACCGCCTCGGCTACGACGCGGCGGCCTGGCCCTACGTGTACTGACACGGCAGCCGCGCCACCCTGACTGACCGGTTGGTCGCACCACCGACGGGCCGGGCGCGAGGGTGCCGGCGGGTCCTACGGTGGGCGCGGACCGCCGACCGAGGGAGAGACCGTTGTCGCCGTCGCACCGCCCAGCCCGTTGGAGTGCCGCCGCCCTCGCCCTGGGCCTGGTCGCGGGGCTCCTCGGCTGCACCGCGCCCCGGGCCGAGCGGACGGATCGGCCATCCGTGCGGGTCGAGCAGACCCAGGAGAGCCTGCGGCAGAGGGTCACGGCGCCCGCCGAGGGCCCGCCGCCCGCCTGGTCGGTGCCGCTCCGGCGGCTCGACCAGGAGCTGGGCGAGATCGGTCCGGTGATCCTGGTCCCCGACTCGAGGGAGCTGCGGGCCGTGGACCGCGCCACCGGCCAGGAGCGGTGGCGTCATCCGTTCACCACGGGCTACCAGTACGTGATCGCCGGTGAGTCGATCGTGGCCGCCGACAGCGACGACGGCGGCATGGAGGCGCTCGACGCGGCCACCGGCGTCACCCGGTGGCGGACGGCGGGGAGCCAGGACGTCGTCGTCCACGAGCAGACCGTCTTCGCCAGGGAGTGCGCCGGCACCGGCGATTCCGCGACGTGCACGATCGTCGGCCGGGACGTGCCGAGCGGTCGCCAGCTCTGGGAACGGCCCGCCGACCGGTTCGCCAGGGTGAGCGACGTGACCCTCGGTGCCCGCACGCCGTATGCGCCGGCCAGCGGCCGGTACGTCGCGGTGCGGCTGAGCACGTCCCCCCGGTCGGCCACCTACGCTCCGGTCGCGCCCACCACCGGTCGGGTCGGCGCCGGTCGGCTGCCGAACCGGGCCTGGTACGGCTTCGTGGCCGGGGACCTGCTGGTGACCACCGACAACGACCCTGCGCGGGGTGAACGGCGTTGCACGGTCAGCATCGCCACCGTCGACGCGGCCACCGGCGACAAGGGCTGGTCCGGCGTGGTCTTCAGCGGACGCAAGGAGGACGGCGAGTGCGGCAAGCGGTTGGCCCACCACCACAGCGGGCTGACCCTGATCGGGGCCGGCACCCGGCTCGTCGCGGTCACCGCCGACGGGCGGCCGCAACTGGTCGACCTGCGCACCGGTCGGACGGTCTGGAAGGGCGCCGCCGTCGGGGTGCCGATCGACGGTGACCACCAGTCGGTGCTGGTGCGGGGCAACGCCGAGGCGGGTGAGCTGGCGTTGCTGGACCTGTCCACCGGCGTGACCCGCTGGACGGCGCCGGATCCGCTGCTGTCGGGCGCGTCGGCGAGCTGGCGGTCGGCGGTGACCGAGGGGCTGGTGGCGGTGAGCGCGGCGGAGGACGACCGGCCGATCGTGCTCGTGTACGAGGCTCGCACCGGCCGTCAGCTCGGCCGTTATCCGGGGTGGCTCGCCGGAGCCGGAGCGGACTGGGTCGCGGTCAGCCACACCGGTCCCGACGGCCTCGCGGTGGACCTGCGCGCCTTCTGACCGATCACCGGCACCGCCCAGCGAGCCCACACCGACGCCCGTCGATATTGCCAGAGCCGATCCAGACGTGTTGGAATAGCTCATATCGCCGCAGCGCGGGGGCAACCGCGCTGAGCACGGCCAGCACGGGAGCAGCGCAGTGCCGGCAGGACGCCGCTTCGGCGGACGCTCGCCTGCCACCTCGCCGGGCCATCGCCCCGATGGAGGGCCCATACCGGGCGGACGCTCCCGCCCGCCACACATGTCCCCGGGCAGGACCAGCGACGAGGTGAGAAGCGATCATGGTTTCCCGAGACAGGTTCGCGGGGTGGTATCGCCACCGCCTGGTGTGGGTGGCGGTGATCCTGCTGGCGGTGGCGGCCGGCGTGGTCGTCCTCAACCGGGCCGTCGGCCAGGAGGCGGAGCCGGCGGATCTGCAGGCGCAGATCGTGGCGCGGATGCGCACCACGCTCGAACAGGCGGACCCGGGGCAGCACAACCACGCCGGACACACCGCCCAACAGGGAGCCACCGAGGAGAAGCCGCCGGTGATCTGCGGGGTCCGCGTCTACGGCTACGAGCCGGCCGAGGCCACGACGCTCGCCGACGTCCAGAAGGTCTACGGCTTCCACCTCTGCGGAATCGCCGAGCAGAAGCGTCCCTGGGACGTCGCGGTCAAGCTGGCCGGGCCCTTGATCATGGACATGTCCACCGACCCCCTGGGCATCCAGGTCGTCGAGGCGACAGAGGGCGTCAGGTTCATCGACCGGCTGCGGCAGATGTTCCCGGCCAAGTACGCGACGTTGGCGCAGGAGGAGGCGCTGGGCGCCAAGGAGATGGCCGACCTGCGCCGCCGGTACGACACCGCAGCTGGGCTGTGACCACACCGGGCGCGGATCGTCAGGGTGGGGCGTCCGCCCCCGGCTCCCGCGATCGGCTGCCTACCCGGGCTGCCGGTCGGCCGGGACGCCCAGGCGCAGCAGCGGCAGGCAGGACAGCAACAGGCCGACCGCTCCCACCCACAGGGCCACCCGGGCGTCGGCGGCGGCCCCCAGCACGGTGCCCAGCAGCGCGCCCAGCGGCATCGCCCCGCCGAGCAGGAACCGCATGGTGGCGTTCATCCGGCCGAGCAGTTCGGGCGGGCACAGCCGCTGACGCAGGCTGACCTGGGCCACGTTCGAGGCCGTCGCGCCCGCCCACAGCAGCAGGTAGCCGCCCGCCGCCAACCAGATCCGGCCGGCGCTGTCGATCAGGGGGGTGAGCAGCGCGAACGGCGCGGTGACGAGGAGGCAGAGCCAGGCCGATCGATACTTCCCGAGCCGCTGGGCCAGGCGGCGGGCCACCACCGCGCCGAGGATCCCGCCGGCCCCGCCCGCGCTGAAGTACGCGCTGGCCGCCGCCGGGGACGCGCCCAGCTCGCTGACCAGTCGCACCGGCACCATCGTCTGCAACACCAGGGCGAACATGTTGTACGCGCCGCCGGCCAGCGCCAGCACGCGCAGCACCGGGTGGCGCAGCACGTACGCCACGCCCTCCCGGATCTGCCCGGCGAGCGGAGACCGGCCGGGGGTGGCCGGCCGCAGGTCGGCCGCGCGGATCCGGGCCAGGTACGCGGCGGACCCGGCGAACCCCGCCGCGATGAGCAGGACGGCGGGTCCGGTGCCGGCCAGCTCGACGGCCAGTCCCGCCAGCGCGGGGCCCGCGACCTGCGCCACCGCGAGGGTGGTGCTCAGCCGGGCGTTGCCCTCGACCAGTTCCTCGGGCCGCACCACCCGCGGGAGGTAACTCTGGTGGGCGACGTCGAAGAACACCGTGAGCACCCCGACGCCGAGGACGACGACGTACAACTGGCCGAGCGCCACCCCGCCCGGCGCCGCCGGCACGGCCAGCGAGGCGACGAGCGCGGCCCGTCCCAGGTCGGTGCCGATGAGCAGCCGCCGCTGCCGCACCCGGTCGACGACCGCGCCGGCGGGCAGGCCGACGACCAGGAACGCGACCGTGCCCAGCGTGCCGACCAGACCCACCTGCCACGCGGAGGCGTGCATCGGGCCGACCGCCACCAACGGCAGCGCCACCAGGGCCATCCGGGCGCCGAACTGGCTCGCGACCGCCCCGAGCCACAGGGACCGGAAGTCGTGCTGCCGGAGCAGCCCGCCACGGTGGTGCGCCACGTCAGGTCGGCGCGGCCGTGGCCGGGGCGTCGGCCGCCCGCAGCCACGTCGCCCGCAGCAGGTCGGCGGCCCGGTCGGCGTCGATGTCGGGCCGCTCCGCGAGCAGTTCGAAGAACCAGACCAGAGCCGCGCCCACCGGCTCCGCGGCCGGCAGCACCTCGGGGTCGTGGTGGACGGTCAGCTCGGGCCGCTCGGCCGACCACGTGACCGCCAGGTGCAACGCGTTGTGGGCGGGGAACCCGCGCCGGCCGGCGGGCGGGCGCACGGCGCCGCGCAACAGGCGGCCCGCCGGGCCGATCGTGGCGGAGCCGAGCGGGTGGGTGCGCTCCGCCGCCACCACGTTGAGCACGAGGCGACGCCGTTCGCGCAGGGCCTCGATGCCACCGAAGTCGGTCAGCCACTGGCCGAGCAGGGGCGGCGCGGCGGCGTTGGCAGCGGCGAGGCCACGGACCCAGCCGGCGAGCGAGGGGGCCGCGACGTCGTCCGGCGGCACGCTCACCACCGCCTCGTGCAGCGCGCCGGGAACCTCCAGGCTCTCCCGCGTCCACCGGCCGCCCCGCGCGTACAGCACCGGGACGTGCGTCTCGGCCCAGAGCCCCAGCAGGAACGACAGGGCCGCCAGGAGCAGGCCGGAGCCCGTCGCGCCGGTGAGCTGCCGGCCCCGCCGGATGGCGCCTGCGGTGTCGTCGCCCAGCCGCATCGGCCAGGCGGCGGTCGCGGTGGTGTCCCGCCACGGCTTCCAGCGCCCGCCGGGGAAGGCGACGGCGGGGACCTCCCGGTTCATCGCCTCCGCCCAGAACTCCCGGGACGCCGCCCGCCGCGGATCGGCAGCGGCGTCGGCCGCGTGCGCGAAGAACGAGGGCAGTGGCGGCAGTGTGCGCTGCGGATTCTCGTACGCCGCCGCCGCGCGGCGCACGAACCGGGTGTGCGTCGCGTGATCGGCGAAGCCGTGGTCCACCACGAGGGCGAGCGCGTGGTCGTCCGGCGCCAGCCGCACCAGGCAGGCGCCGGCCAGCGGATCGCGGCGCAGGTCGATGGGCGCGTACACCACGCCGCCGAGCACCGCACCGGCCGCCTCCAGCCGCCGCTCCGCCGGAACGTCGGCACAGTCGACCGTGGTCACCGGGAACGGCTGCTCGGCCGCGTACACCAGCTCGGGGCCCGGGGCGAACCGGGCCCGCCACACGTCGTTGCCGGCCGCGACGGCCCGCAGGGCGGCGGCCAGGCGGGGCACGTCCACCACGCCCCGGACGTGCCACAGCGTCCAGGCCCGGGGCATCGGGTTGTGCCGGGGCAGGCCGGCCTCGTCGGTGTCGCTCAGCAGCAGCAGTTCGCGCTGTGCCCCGTAGGGCGGCACCCCCAACCGACTCACCCCTGGAACGCGGGCAGCTGTGACCATGCCGGTTGGCCCGCGGCCCAGGCCGCCAGCACTCCCCCGTCGTCGGGCAGCCGGCCGTGCAGGTGCAGGTCGCGCAGCCGGCGCAGCGGCGTCACCCCGGTCGGCCAGTGCGCGAGCGACCGGCGGTAGCACTCGGCGGCCAGGTCGGCCCGGCCCAGCTGCTCGTGGACCTGGCCGGCGTTGAACCAGGAGATGCGGCCGTACGGGAACTGCAGGTGCGCGGCCCGCAGGTACGCGTCGAGCGCGCCGCCGACGTCGCCGGCCTGGTATCGCAGCTCCCCCGCGGTGAGCCAGGTCTTCGGGTCGATCGGGTCGATCCGCTCCGCCAGCTCGTCCACCAGGGCCAGCGCGGTGTCGCGTTCGCCGAGGTACGTGTGGGTGCGCACGGCGGTCTCCACGGCCGGGAAGTAGTTGTCGGCGGCGATGACCCGGGTGTGCGCGTCGTGCCCGGTCAGCTCCCGGGCGATGCCGAGCCACCGGTCCATGTCCGCGCGCAGCAGGTCCCGGTCGCCGGTGAGGAACGGCAGGAACCCCATGGCCCGGAACCATCTGCTGGTCATGATCGCGGCGTCGAACTCCGACACCTCGGGCAGTGCCGTGTACCGGGCCAGGTCCTCCGCGCCGAGCTTGCGCCAGCGGGCAATGGTCTCGGGCTCCCGACGCCGGGCCGCGTTGACCGTGGCGTTGATGGTGGTGACCACCCTCGTACGGGCGTACCGGACGTCGTCGCCGAGCTGGTCGTACAACGTGCGGAAGTGCGGCTCCAGCTCGGCCGCGTGCCCCGTGGTGAGCATCTGCTCGGCGAAGATCCAGCTGGCCAGAGCGTACGCGCCCACGGGGTCGCGCACCGGCACGTCCGGCCCGGGGAGGATCCGCTCGGCCTCGGCGTGGAAGCCCACGGCGGACAGCAGCCGGCCCAGCAGCGCCCGGTCCAGCAGCGGCAGGTCCGCCGGGTTGGCCAGCCGCTCCCGCAGCTCGGGTGGGCAGCCGTCGGGCGCCGCCAGCCAGGTGCGGTAGTCGGCCGAGGCGCCGCCGGAGGCATACCCGTACACCGCGGCCGTCGCCTGCATCTCGTCGCGGAACATGGCGGCCGTCGCCCGCTGCGGGTGGATCTCCCGGAACCACGGCTCGCGACGCTCGAGCACGGCGGCGTAGGACATCAGTGGCGTGTGGATGGCGACCGGCGGGGTGTCGACCGGGTCGAGGATCTCGCTCGGACTCAGGTCGAGAAACGGCCGGTAGCGTTCGAGTGGGAGCGGACGCGCCCCCGCCGCCGGCTCCGGCACTGCACCCGCCGGCTCCCGCACCGCACCCGCCCACCGCACCGTGTCGGCGCAGACCGTGCCACCCAACGAGGGGCGCCGCGCCACGAGAACCGCCAACCGGTCCCGCTCCTCGCGGCTATCCGAGGTGAGCAGATCGGCCAGCGCCCCCACCAGCTCGCCGGGGTCGGCTGGCGCAGTGGGACCGCCGGGGTCTGCTGGAGGGGTCGGCCCGCTGTCCTCGACGGCCGGGTTGGGGGCCACCAGGTCGAGCAGTCCGGCCAGCGCCGCGGTCCGCTCCGCCAGCCCGGTCCGGGCCGCCACCCGGTAGTGGATGCGGGCCGCCTCCCGGTCGCCCGCCGCGCGGGCCGCGTCCGCCGCGAGGAGCCGGGTCGCCGCGCCGGTCGGGTCGAGGTCGAGGGCGGCGTCGGCGAACTCCCGCGCCGGCCCGGCGTCGGTCGCGCCGGCCCCGTTCAGGGCGGCGCGGGCGGCGGCCCGCAGCAACGCCAGCGCGGCGTCGCGCGCAAGGAAGTCGCCCCGGTCCGTCGACAGGTCGCGGACGGCGGCGCGGACCCTGTCGGCCTCGGGCACCGGCTCGCCCGGGCAGCGCAGCCGCACGGCGAGGATCCGGGCCCGGGCGACCACGCCGAGCCGGTCGCCGGCCAGGCCGACGGCCAGGGACTCCGCCACGGCGAGCGCCTCGGCGGCCGGCTGCCCGCCCGTCGCGGCCTGCCCGGCCCGGGCCAGTGCGGTGGCGAGGCGGACCGGCAGGCCCGCCGACTCGGGCGGCACCGGGGGAAGCGGTTGCCGGCCGTCCTCGGCGAGCAGGAGATCCCGCCAGGCGCGCACCGGGGACGGCACGTCACCACCGAGGCGCCGCAGTAGTTGCGTGGCGTCCTCCCGGCGGCCCAGCGCGCGCATCAGTCGGGCCGCCCACAGGAGACCGGCGGGGTCGTCCGCTTCGAGCCGCTCCCGGACCTCGGGCGGCGCGACGAGGGTGTCCATCGCGTCGAGCAGACCGGAGCGACGCATCGTGCGGCGCAGGCCGGCGGGCGGCGAGTGTGCGGGCAACCAGCCGCACGGGTCGGACCGGCCGGCACAGAACAGTGCCGTCTCGGCGACCAGGGCCGGCGGGACCGCGGGATCGGCGGTCAGGTCGATGAGCGGACGCAGCGGCAACGCCGCCGGATCCCGCCAGGCGATGTCGGCCATTGCATTCCTCCCGCCCCGGACGGTTGGTGCGGTGCCGGAGGGCGGACACGCGACGATGGCACAGCCGGCGCCCGCCCGGTTGGTGACCGGCGGGTCAGTTGATGACGGCGTTGATCAGACCGACGGCGGATCCTTCGAGGTCCTCGTAACGCTCCATGCTCGACACCTCCTCCCGATCGGGCGAGGAAGACGGGCGATGACGGCCCCTGATCCCGCCATCCTCACCCGGCCAGCGATGACAGTCAATCGGTTGCGGGTGGTCGGCGCGGGTTCCCCCCGCCCCCCGGCCGACCGGAGCTGACGGTCCCGGCGGGGCTGTGCCGCCGGTGCCAGCGGTCCGCGGCGGCAGCCGACGGTTGACCGCAGCGGTGGACCGGGCGACGATCTTCGCCACGTGCCGAACCCGGACGAGGGTGCCGCCTGGCGGTCCCGAAACGTTCGGCTGACACCGACGCGCGAGGCCGCCGGGCGGGTGTGCAGGGACGCCACCCGCCGCCTCGCCGGGTTCCGCGCAGAGTTCCGATCCTCGGCACCAGGAGTTGTCATGGCCCAGCACCGTCCCGACCAGCGTCCCGTGGATTCGCGGAACGGGACCGGGCTGGTCCTGGCGGCCCGGGCCGGCGACCGGGCGGCGCTCGCCGAGTTGACGACGAGGTCGCTGCCGACCGTCTACCACCTCGTCAGGGGCATCCTGGGCGACCGCGCCGAGGTCGACGACGTGGTGCAGGACTGCATGATCCGCATGGTCCGGGGCCTGCCGGACCTGCGTGAGCCCGACCGCTTCCGCGCCTGGCTCACCATCATCGCCTACCGCCAGGTGAGCGACGAGCTGCGGCGGCGACCGATGCCGCGGGATCCGTTCGTCGAGCCGGACCAGCTTCCCGACGCCGGTGACGTCGCCGAACGCACCGTGTTCGAGGCGCTGCTCAGCGGGCAGCGCCGCGAGCTGGTCGAGGCATCCCGCTGGCTGGCACCCGACGACCAGCACCTGCTCGCGTCGTGGTGGCAGGAGGCCCTCGGCGACCTGAGCCGGGCGGGCCTGGCCGACATGCTGGGGATCGGCGAGCCGCACCTGGCGGTACGGCTGCAGCGCATGCGCGGCCGGTTGGAGTCCGCCAGGGCGATCGAGGCCGCGCTGCGGCAGCGCTCGGGCTGTGCGGAGCTGTCGGCCCTGAGCCGGACATGGACCGGCGAACGCTCCCCCGTGTGGCGCAAGAGGTTCGACAGGCACGTCCGTGACTGCGTCCGCTGCGCAGCCCACCGGGCGGAGCTGATCCCACCGGAGCGGCTGCTCCACGGCCTGTCCGTCGTGCCGGTGCCGGCGGCGCTCGTCGCGGCGGTCCGGGCCGCCGTCGAGGCGGAGCCGGGGCTGCCGGCCCACGGGCCGGCGCCGCAGCTCACGTCGCACAAACTGGCCCTGGCGGGGACCGCGGCGGCGGCGCTGGTCCTCGGGGCCATCGCGTACGCGGTCCACGTGACGCCCGACCCCGGCCCGGTGCCCGCCGTGGCCGCCCCGGCCGCCCCGTCACCGGCAGGCGCCCCGCCGTCCCGGGCGTCGGGCAGCCCGTCCCCGACCGTACGGGCGAGTTCGGCCGCACCGGGGCCCGCGCCGGTGACCGGCGTGACCGTCGCGGACATCTTCGTCGCGCCCGACGGCGACGACGCCGCCGACGGCAGCCGGCAGCGGCCGTTCGCGACGCTGAACCGGGCGGTCGAGGTGGTCCGGCCCGGCCAGACCATCGCCCTGCGCGGCGGCGTCCACCGGCTCACCCGGCCGGTGGAGATCGACACCGACGGCACCCGCGCGCAACAGATCGTCCTGAGCGGGTACTCCGGCGAGCACGCGATCCTGGATGCGGCCGGCGTGCCCTCCGGCAAGCAGGCGGTGACCCAGCGCACCAGCTTCTGGACCGTCCAGGATCTGGAGGTACGCGGCTCCCGCAGCCACGCGTGGACCTGCAACTCCTGTCGGTTCACCACGTTCCGACGGCTGTCCGTGCACGACAACCACCGCTCGGGCCTGACCCTCAGGGACCCGGGGACGACCGGCAACCAGGTGCTCGACAGCGACTTCTACCGCAACTACGACCCCCGCGCCGCCGGTAGCGCCGGCATCGGGCTGGGCGTCAAGTTCGGCGACGGCGGTGGCAACGTGGTCCGGGGCAACCGGGCCTTCCACAACGCCGACGACGGCTTCGACTTCGGCGCCTTCCGCAGCCCGATCACGATCGAGGACAACTGGTCCTACGGCAACGGCCAGAACCGGTGGAACGCCGAGGGCTGGTCCAGCAACGGTTTCGGCTTCTCCCTCGGCGGCGGTGAGACCACGCCGTCGGCGGCGCACCGGGTACGGAACAACGCCGCCTGGGACAATCGCGGCGACGGCTTCGGTGCCGAAGCCAACACGGGCCGACTCTCCCTGGCCGACAACACCGCCTATCGCAACGGCGGAGACGGATTCGATCTCAGCGGCGGCCGGGGCACGGCCGTCGACAACCTCTCCGCCGCCAACGGACAACAACCGGCCCGGATCGGCCCGGACGTCTCCGGCGAAGGAAACTCCTGGGACCGTGGCGAGTGGCGCGACTCGTCCCTACGCTCGGTCGATCCGGCGGTGGCGGAAGGGCGACGCGCCCCCGACGGCGGACTGCCCCGCACCTCGTTCCTGAGCACCAGGGAAGGCATCGGCGCCGACCTGACCGGCTGACCGGTGGGCAACCGAACTGCGTAGGCGGCACGGCACACCCGGGCGGCGGCGTGCAGAGCGCGGTCTTCCGGTCCAGTTGTCAGCTACCCGGGTAGCTGCGTCGCGCCATGGAAAAACGCTGCGACGCGTGACGGGAAAGCAGATAACACAAACCGGAGAAGATTTTCGAATGGCGCTGTTCGCGCAGGTCGGGGCAGCTCACGAGCAGGCAGTTTCCCGAATCCTGAACCAGCGCCGAAATCGACACCGAGGATTTACCGAACCGACACGTGGTGCCGCTTGTCGACATGTGTTTAGCTGTTCGGGCACGCGCCGGAGCCGGCAGCGTCACCCGTCCCCGGGATGGGTGCAGGCAAGACCCACCCTGGTCGCCGTTCGCATGGGCAGCGAACAACGACACCAGGGCAACGGGCACCGTTGAATGCCACCTTTCGTCGGCACACACCGGTGTCCCGCATGCCCAGAAATCGACTCCTCGGCCGTATCCGGCGGGGCCATGCCGGCTGCCATCTTCGTGGCGGAGGCATGGACACCGGGCACCCCGCCAGGCCGGACGGTCGAACTCGGCGATCCCGATTCACGGCCAATGAGAAGGAAGAGAATGTCCAGAACCAGATTCTCCGGGCGACGCATCGCCATCGCTTCGTCAGCCGCCGCCGCGGCGCTGGCGGCACCCGCGGCGATCGTCGCCCTGGTGACGCCGGCGGGTGCGGCGGTGGCCCCGGTCAACGGCGGGACGTACACCCTGGCCAGCGGTTCCAGCGGGAAGTGCGTGGTGGTGACCGGCGCCGGCACCGACAACGGGGCCAGACTGGCCCAGGTGCAGTGCGACAGCACGGCGGCCGACCAGCAGTTCCGGGCGGTGTCGCAGAACGGCGCCTACGGCCTGGTCAACGTCAACAGCGGCAAGTGCGTCGACGCACCCAACTTCTCCACCACCCCCGGCGAACAACTCTGGCAGTGGACCTGCGGAACCAGCACCAACCAGACCTGGACCCTCAGCCCCTCCACCGTCGCCGACCGCTACCTGATCCGCAGCAACCACAACAACCTCTGCGCATCCAACAAGGACGGCTCCACCGCAGGCAACAACCCCATCATCCAGGAACCCTGCTCCGACACCGCCCGAATGCAGTGGCGATTCAACCCGACGGGCAGCACCCCCACCACCCCACCCACCACGACCCCGCCGAGCAGCGTGCCGTACTCGAACTCGCCGGACGGGTTCGCCGGCGCGGCCGGCACCACCGGCGGTGCGGGCGGCACCACGGTCACCGTGACCAACCAGGCCGACCTGGAGAGGTACGCCAGCTCCAGCGCGGCGTACGTCATCCGGGTCAACGCGGCGATCGCCGTGAGCCCGTACGGCAAGGAGATCCCGATCAGGTCGAACAAGACGATCATCGGCGTGGGCCGGAACGGCCAGATCGTCAACGGCGGGTTCCACCTCAGCGAGGGCACCAGCAACGTGATCATCCGGAACCTGACCATCCGCGACACCCGGGTGGCCTCGGACGACCCGGACGACAAGGACTTCGACTACGACGGCATCCAGATGGACACCGCGAACAAGATCTGGATCGACCACAACCAGATCGTGCGGATGAACGACGGCCTCATCGACAGCCGTAAGGACACCACGAACCTGACCGTGTCGTGGAACGTCATCGCCGAGGGCAACAAGGCGTTCGGCATCGGCTGGACCACCAACGTCACCGCCCGAATGACCATCCACCACAACTGGATCCACGACAACAACGTGCGCAACCCGAGCACCGACAACGTGGCGTACGCGCACTTCTACAACAACTACATGCAGAACATCCGCGGCTACGGCAACTACTCGCGCGGCTACACCAAGATGGTGATCGAGAACAGCTACTACGAGAACGTCAAGGACCCGTACTACCGGGACGACAACGCACAGCTGCGCCAGACCGGCAGCATCTGCGTCAGCTGCACCGGGCAGCGGGAGACCGGCGGCTCCGCGTTCACCCCGTCGAGCTTCTACTCGTACACCCTGCACCCGGCGTCCGAGGTGCCCAGCATGCTCCGGACGTACGCCGGGCCGCAGGCGGCCATCGGCCAGTAGCGGCAACGGCCGGCGTGGGGCCGGCAGCGGTCCACGGCACCGGCCGGCCCCACGCCCCACCCCCTCAGCCATACCGCGAAGATATCGAGGATCAAGAATGTTGAAGAGTTCACTTCCGGGACGCCAGCTGGGCGTCCTGTCCACGATCGCCGCCACGGCCGTCGCCGTCCCGGTCGCCGTCGTGGCGCTCGTCGACCCCGCCGGCGCCGCCGCCCCGGTCGCCGGTGGTACCTACACCCTGGCCAGCGGTTCCAGCGGGAAGTGCGTGGTGGTGACCGGCGCCGGTGCGGACAACGGCGTGCGGCTCGTCCAGGTGGCCTGTGACCCGACCGCGTCCTCGCAGCAGTTCCGGGCGGTGTCGCAGAACGGCGCCTACGGCCTGGTCAACGTCAACAGCGGCAAGTGCGTCGACGCACCCAACTTCTCCACCACCCCCGGCGAACAACTCTGGCAGTGGACCTGCGGAACCAGCACCAACCAGACCTGGACCCTCAGCCCCTCCACCGTCGCCGACCGCTACCTGATCCGCAGCAACCACAACAACCTCTGCGCATCCAACAAGGACGGCTCCACCGCAGGCAACAACCCCATCATCCAGGAACCCTGCTCCGACACCGCCCGAATGCAGTGGCGATTCAACCCGACGGGCAGCACCCCCACCACCCCACCCACCACGACCCCGCCGTCGAGTGGCACACCGACGGTCGCCTCGGACGGCAGCGGCACGTACCGCACCGTCCAGGAGGCGATCGACGCGGTGCCGGCGAACAACACGACCCGCCGGGTGATCACGATCAAACCGGGCACCTACCGGCAGGTGGTGCGGGTGCCGTCGAACAAACCCCACATCACCCTGCAGGGCCTCGGCTCGTCCCCGTCGAACACCACGATCGTCTACAACAACTCCGCCCACACCAGCGGCACCTCCGGCAGCGCCAGCATGTTCGTCGACGGTGCGAACTTCGTCGCGGAGAACCTGACCATCTCCAACGACTACGACGAGAACACCTACGAGACCGGCGACCAGGCCGTCGCCCTGCACCTCAACGCCGACCGGGCGGTGCTGCGCAACGTGCGGCTCCTCGGCGACCAGGACACCTTCCTGGTCAACGACCGCACCCGCGCCTACGTGGTCAGCTCCTACGTCGAGGGCACCACCGACTTCATCTTCGGCGGCGGCACCATCGTCTTCAACGCCAGCACGATCCACGAGAAGCGCTCCACCGGCGGCACCATCACCGCCGCCAGCACCGACGCCGCCAAGACCTACGGCTTCCTGTTCTACCGGTCCACCATCACCGGCGCCGGCAGCAACAACACCAACCTCGGCCGCCCCTGGCGCCAGGGCGCCCAGGTGCTCTACCGCGAGTCCACGCTCAGCAACACGATCAAGAACGCCCAGCCCTGGACCAACATGGGCGACGCCACCTGGCAGAACGCCCGCTTCCTCGAATACCGCAACACCGGCTCGGGCGCGGCCGTGAACAGCAACCGCCCCCAGCTCAGCGACTCGCAGGCCGCCACCTACACGCCGCAGAGGTACCTGGCCGGCACCGACGGCTGGAACCCGATGTGACGTGCCGGTCCGACGCCGCGTACCACGGCGTCTGATCTCGTCGCCACCCGCCGCCTGAGCGGCGCGGACGGCCCGGTGTGGCCGCCGGGATCTCCTGGCAGCCACACCGGGACCTCCGCGCTGATGACGGGCCCCGGGACGGTGCTGTCGGCCGCCGACGACACCGTGCGCGAACTGGGCGGCGAGTTCCTGCCCCGCCGCCTCGACCGGGCGTCGCTGGAGACCGTCGCCGCGCTGATGGTGGACGGCACCGTCGACCCGCACGTCACGCGCGTGTTCGCCTTCGAGCAGAGCGCGGAGGCGGTAGCGGCCGTGGAGACCGGTCACGCTGCCGGAAAGCTGGTGCTCACGGTCTCCGCCTGACCCCAGCCCGGCGCCGTCCGTGCCCGGGGTGCGGCAGGCAGTCGCACCCCGGCAGGGACCGCCGACACCTGGTGTCCGACGGCAACGAGCCCGGTCACCGCGTACGTCGTCACGGGATCGGTGAGTCTCGGCGGAAAGTCGACTGCTACCTCGGGTCGTCGGTCTGCCATGGGTGGAGGAACTGCTCTGGCTGCAGGTTCCATGCTTCGAGGGCCGCGACGAGTTGGGCTTCGCCGGTGACGGTGGTGGCGCGGACGAGGATAGCGCCGACGTCGTGGTCGAAGCCGGCGATCTGGTTGGCGTCGTAGTCCCAGTGCTCCAGGGTGAAGGTGCGGTCAGGGTCGGATCTGGTCCAGCCTTGCCGTCGGGCGTCGGCGTCAGCGGCGGTCGTGACGGGGCGTATGTCGACGAACCCTCGTCGAGCGGGTCCGGCAGCGGTTACCTCGGTGACCAAACGCCGGTCCAGGCGCAGCGCGTTCAGTTTGTCGGTAGGCCACTGCGGCCGGCCGCCACCGGTGGTCATGCTGCGGCCGGCCCCGACGAGGTGGTAGTTGATGAACGTGACACCAGCACGGACCAGGGCGACGCGGTGGGGAGCGTTGACCGCCCGCCACCGGTCCTGGGCAGCCTTGACGAGCTTGAACAGCACCGCCGGGTCAGCTGCCCGGCCGCCTGGCCCAGTCGTGACGCGGGCGCGCTGCCGGACGATAGGGAACACCTTCCGCTCCTAACCATTGACCAGCCGGAACCACGACGGATCATGCCCCGGACGGCGAGGCGACGGGATCGGGGCGGCCCGCCCGGACGCCGGAGCGGCGGCGGACCCGGGCCGGCGGAGGGGGCAGCGCCCGCCGGTCGATCTTGCCGTTGGCGGTGGCGGGCAGCTCGGGCAGGAGGACGTAGCGTACCGGCACCATGTGGTCGGGCAGCGCCTCGGCGAGGAAGGCGCGCAGCGCCGGCTCGGTCAGCCGGGCCGGGTCGGCGTCGCGCTCGGCGACCAGGTACGCCACCAGGGTCGGCGCGGCTCCGAGGTCCTCGCGGAGCAGCACGACGCTGTTGGCCACGAGCGGGTGCCGGTTGAGGGTCGACTCGATCTCCCCCAGCTCCACCCGCTGCCCGCGGATCTTGACCTGGGTGTCGACCCGGCCGACGTAGTTGAGGTGGCCCTCCGGCGACCACCAGACCAGGTCCCCGGTCCGGTACACCCGCTGCGGCCGGCCGGCCACCGTCACCTCGACGAACCGCTCGGCGGTCAGGTCGGGCCGGCCGGCATAGCCGCGCGCGAGGCAGTCCCCGCCGACCACCAGCTCCCCGACCTGGCCCAGCGGGGCGAGATCGCCCCGGTCGTCGAGCACGTACGCGACGACGTTGCTGATCGGCCGGCCGATCGGCACGGTGTCCGCCGGTTCGGGCCGGCGGCACTGCCAGGCGGTGACGTCGATGGCCGCCTCGGTGGGGCCGTACAGGTTGTGCACCCGCGCCCCGGGTAGCACGGCGGTGAGCTTGTTGACCAGCTTCGGCGGCAGCGCCTCCCCGCTGCAGATCACCCGGCGCAGGTCGGCGCAGCGGTCCAGTCCCGCCTCCTCGACGAAGAGGGCGAGCATGGAGGGCACGAAGTGGACGGTGGTCACCGACTCGCGGGCGATCACCTCGACCATCTCCTGCGGGTCGCGGTGGGCCTGCGGCTGCGCCGTCACCAGGGTGGCGCCGGTGAGGAAGGGCCAGAGCAGCTCCCACACCGAAACGTCGAAGGTGTACGGCGTCTTCTGCAACACCACGTCACCCGGGCCGATCCGATAGGTATCCTGCATCCAGGCCAGGCGGTTGGCCAGCGACAGGTGCGTCATCTGCACGCCCTTGGGCGCGCCCGTCGACCCGGAGGTGAAGATCACGTACGAGAGGCCGTTGACCACCTCCTCCGGCGCCCGGTAGCCGCGCCAGTCGACCGGCGGGGCGGGCCGGTCGCCGCCGTCCAGCGGGCGGACGGGCACGGTCGGCTCGGCGCCGAGGGCGGCCTGCCCCGCCGGGTCGGCCAGCACCAGCGCCGCCCCGGCGGTGCCGAGCATGAGGTCGAGCCGGGGCCGCGGGTGCGCCGGGTCGATCGGCAGGTACGCCGCACCGGCCAGCAGCACGCCGAGCACCGCGACCACCAGTTCGGGGCTGCGCTCGGCGCAGAGCCCGACCACCGCCCCCGGCCCCACCCCGTCGGCGCGCAGCCGTCCGGCCAGCGCCGCCGCCTCGTCCAGGAACTCGCGGTAGCTGAGGTGGCGGCCGTCGCCGCGCAGCGCGACGGCGTCCGGGGTGCGTGCCGCCTGCCGGCAGATCAGCTCGTGCACGGGGGTGCGCGGGGCGGGCGTCGGCGCGGGGTTGAAGCCGAGCAGGGTCCGGCGTTCCTCGGGGCCGACCAGCGTCGCCTCCCGCACCGGCCGGTCCGGGTGGGCGGTGAGCCAGGCGTGCAGGGTGCGCAGGCGCTCCGGCAGCCACCGGGCGTCGCCGTAATGGCGCAGGAAGCGCACCGGCAGGCTACCCAGGGTCGCCGCGACGCCGCCGGCGGTGGCGGCCGATGCGGGCAGCAGCACGTCCGGCTCCGCGGTCAGCAACACGCCCGGCTCCGCCGCGGGTAGCAGCACGTCCGGCACCGCCGCGGGCAGCAGCACGTCCGGCACCGCTGCGGGTAGCACGTCAGGAACCGCCGCCGCCGGGGACAGGCTGCGCGCCTGCGCGCGTACCTGGTCGAGGGTGTGCTCCGGGCCCACGCGCAGCCGCAGCTCGCCGCGCGGGCCGTGCACCGCGACCTCGGTCGCGCCGTCGAGCCGGTGGCAGAGCACGGCCGCCACCGCGGCGGCGAGGTCCAGGTCGTCGTGGCGGGCGCTCACGCGGTCACCAGCCCGGCGAGCACGCGCGGCGTGGCGTCCGCGGTGAGGGTGTCGATCGGCACCCGCACCCCGTAGCGGCGCCGCACCTGGCTGATCATGCGGATGAGCAGCAGCGAGTCGCCGCCGACCGCGAAGAAGTTCGTGTCCGGGCCGATCTCCGGGACGCCGAGCAGGGCGGTCCAGAGCGCCACGAGCTCCCCCACGAGGCCGTCCTCGCCGCCGGCCGGCGACGCCGGGAGGTCCGGGCCCGGTGCCGGGTCGTCCGGGACCGGCGGTGTGGCGTCGAGCCAGTGCCGGGTGGGGGCGAACGGGTAGCCGGGCAGCGCGACCCGCCGGCTGCCGGTGTCGCCGCGCAGCGCCGGCCAGTCCACGCCCACCCCGGCCGTCCAGAGCGCGCCGATGCCGGCCAGCACGTCACCGGCGTCCGGGCGGGCCGTCGGCCGTGGCTGCAGGGCGTACCCGGGCACCGGCCGGCCCTGCGGGGTCTGCCGGGCGGCGCCGGTCAGCGCGCTTCCCGGCCCCACCTCGACCAGGACCGGGTCGGGCAGGCCGAGCGCGGTCAGCAGCGCGTCGTGGTAGCCGACCGGGCTGCGCAGCTGGGTCGCCCAGTAGCCCGCCGGGCGGGACAGCCCCTTGCCGAGCAGCGCCCCGTCCACTGTGTTGACCACCGCAACGGTGCGGGGACGCTGGTCCACCCGGTCGGCCTCGACGCCGAACCGCCGGGCCGCGTCGGCCATCATCCGGCTGTGGAAGGCCCGCCGGGCGGGCAGCGCCCGCCAGTGCACGCCCGCCCCGGTCAGCCGCTCCCGCAGCGCGTCGAGCTGCGCCACCGGCCCGGCCACCACGGTCAGGTCGGGGGCGTTGCGCGCGGCCACGTCGAGCTCGTCCAGGCCGGCCAGGTGGGGGGTGAGAACGGGCGGGGAGGCGAGGACGGCCAGCATGCCGCCCTCGGGTGCGTCGTGCATGAGCCGGCCCCGGGCCGCCACCAGGCGCAGCATGTCGTCGCCGGCCAGCTCCCCGGCCAGCGCGGCGGCGGCGAACTCGCCGACGGAGTGGCCGACCAGCGCGGCCGGGCGTACCCCCCAGGAGAGCAGCAGGCGGCCGAGGGCCAGCTCGTGCAGCGCCAGCACGGGCTGGGTCACGTCGGTGCGGTGCACCACGTCGTGCGGGTCGTCGTCGACCAGCACGTCGCGCGGGTCCAGCCCGAGGATCGGGGTGAGCAGCCGCGCCCCCCGGTCGAGGTCGGCCCGGAACGAGGGGTAACGGTCGTAGAGGCCCCGGGACATGGCGGGGAACTCGGTGCCCTGGCCGGGAAAGAGCAGGACCACGCTGGGCCGGCGGGCCGCCGCCCGGGCCGGGGCGCGGCGCAGCCGGGTCGCCGTCTCGGCGAGGTCCCTGGCGGCCACCGCGAGCCGGTGCGGGAAGTGCCGGCGGTACGACTGGAGGGTGCGGGCGACGTCGGCCAGCGGCAGGTCGGGGCGCTGCCGCAGGTGCTCGCCGAGCTGCTCGGCGGCGGCCCGGACCGCCTCCGGGGTACGCCCGGAGAGCACCACCAGCTCGGTGCGCTCCCCGGGCGGGACGGTCGGGTCCGGCACGTCCGGCCCGTCCCCCTCCTCCAGCACCACGTGGACGTTGGTGCCGCCGAGGCCGAACGCGCTGACCCCGG
Organism: Micromonospora sp. DH13; assembly: GCF_020873825.1. Taxonomy (NCBI): domain Bacteria; kingdom Bacillati; phylum Actinomycetota; class Actinomycetes; order Micromonosporales; family Micromonosporaceae; genus Micromonospora; species Micromonospora sp. DH13. The sequence continues at coordinate 73,652 of NZ_JAHWGR010000019.1, read as the reverse complement.
CCCGGCGCGGCGTGCCGTCGGTCTCCCAGGGCCGGGCCACGGCGTCCACCGTGAACGGGGTGGAGCCGTCGAGCAGCTCGGGCCGGGCCTGCTTCAGGCCGGCCAGCGGCGGGATCTGGCGGAAGTGCAGCGCCAGCGCGGCCTTGATGAGCCCGGCGACGCCGGCCGCCGCGTCGAGGTGGCCGACGTTGGCCTTGACCGAGCCGAGCGAGCAGGGCCGGGTGCCCCGGGTGAAGACCTCGGTCAGCGCGGACAGCTCGATGGCGTCGCCGACCTCGGTGGCGGTGCCGTGCGCCTCCAGGTAGCCCACGGTGGCGGGGTCCACCCCGGCGGCAGCGTACGCGCGGGTCAGCACGTCGATCTGGCCGGCGACCCCGGGGGCGGTGTAGCCGACCTTCAGGTTGCCGTCGTTGTTCACCGCCGAGCCCCTGATCACCGCGTAGACGGTGTCGCCGTCGCGGCGGGCGTCCTCGGCGCGCTTGAGCACCACCAGGGCGACGCCGTTGCCGGGCACGGTCCCCTCCGCGGTGGCGTCGAACGGGCGACAGGTGCCGTCGGCCGACATGATGCCCTTGGTCTCGTACAGGTAGCCGGAGTGCTGCGGCACGGCCACGCAGGCCCCGCCGGCCAGCGCGACGTCCGAGTCGCCGGCGCGCAGGCTCTGCGCGGCCAGGTGCACCGCCACGAGCGAGGTCGAGCAGGCGGTCTGCACGGTGACGGCGGGCCCGCCCAGGCCCAGCCGGTAGGCGATCTTCGCGGCCAGGTGGTCCTTCTCGTTGCCGAGCACCACCGATAGCAGCCCCTGTGCGTCGACCAGGCCGGGCCGCGCGAAGACGTGGTTCAGCGCGTAGTAGTTGAAGCCCGCGCCGGCGAAGACGCCGACCCGGCCGAAGGGCGCGTCGGTGGTGAGCCCGGCCGACTCCAGCGCGGCCCAGGCGGTCTGCATCAGCAGCCGGTGCTGCGGGTCGGTGGTCTCCGCCTCCCGGGGGGTGATGCCGAAGAAGGCGGCGTCGAAGAGCTCCGGGTCGGCCAGCATCCCGCGCGCCGGCACGTACGCGGGGTCGTCCAGCCGGTCGGCGGGCACCCCGGCGGCCAGCAGTTCGCTGCGGGTCAGCGAGCTGATGGTGATCCGTCCGGCGGCCAGGTTGGACCAGTACTGCCAGACGTCGGCGGCACCGGGGAACCGGCCCGCCATGCCTACGATCGCGATGTCGCCGTTCATGAGGGTGCGCCTACTCCTTCGGTCTGTGCGTGCAGATGCCGGGCCAGCGTCTGGACGGTCGGAAAGCGGTAGAGGTCGGTCAGCGGGATGGTCCGGCCGGACAGCCGCTCCTGGAGCAGCCGGCGGACCACGGCCAGCCGCAGGGACTCCCCGCCGACGTCGAAGAAGGCCTCGTCGAGGTCGAAGTCGTCGGTGCCCAGGGCCTCCACCCACGCCCCCGTGACCAGCTCCTCGAACTCGGTGAGCGACGCCGAGGACGAGGCCGGGGACGAGGCCGGGGACTCCGCCGCGGCGGCCGCGGTGGGGGGTGTGGCGGCGACCAGGGCGGCCAGCGCCCGCAGATCGACCTTGCCGTTGCGGTCCAGCGGAAACTCGGCCACGGTGTGCCACTGCTGCGGGCGGGCGTACGGGGCCAGCTCCGGCTCCACCGCCCGGCGCACGTCGGCCACGTCGACGCCGTCCGCGTCGGGCTTCAGGGCGGCGCACAGGCGCACCCCGGTCGCCGGGTCGCCGACGGTGAAGACCACCGCGTCGCGTACGCCGGGGCGGGCGCGCAGCCGGCGCTCGATGTCGACCAGCTCGACCCGGTGGCCGGCGATCTTCACCTGGCGGTCGTTGCGGCCGAGGAACCGCAGCTGCCCGTCCGCGCCCCAGCGCACCAGGTCACCGGTGCGGTACAGGCGCGTCCCCAGCTCCGCGGAGCGGACGAACGAGGCGTCCGTGCGGGCCGGGTCGTCGAGGTAGCCGTCGGCGAGCCCGGTCCCCGCCGCCCACAGCTCGCCGACCGCCCCGGGCGGGACGAGGCGTCCGCCCGGGCCCACGACGTGCAGGTCGGTGCCGCGCACCGGCCCGCCGATCGGCAGCGGGTCCGGGGTGGCCTCGGCGTGGTCGATCGAGTACGTGGTGGTGAACGTGGTGTTCTCGGTCGGACCGTAGCCGTTGGTGAGCCGCAGCCCCGGGCAGGCGGCCAGCGCCCGGCGCACGTGCGCCGGGGAGACCACGCCGCCGCCGGTGAAGAGCTGCCGCAGCCCGGCGAAGGCGTCCGGCCGGTGGTCGGCGACCAGGTGGAAGACGCCCGAGGTGAGCCAGGCGTGGCTGACGGCCTCGGCGCGCAGGAACCCGGTCAGCGCGCTGGGCGTCGGCTCCCCGGCGGGGAAGACCACCACGGTGTCCCCGTTGGCCAGCGGCACCAGCAGCTCCAGCGTGGACGCGTCGAACGCCAGCGGCGACAGGCGCAGCATCCGCATGCCCGGCCGGTCGACGAAGAGCCCCGGGTCGTCGGCGAGGCGAAGCACCGCCCGGTGCGGGACGACGACGCCCTTCGGCACGCCGGTCGAGCCGGAGGTGAACGAGGTGTACGCGGTCCGGTCCGGTCCGGCCGGTGCCTCGGGGCCGGCGTCGAGGACCGGGGCCGGGTCGTGGAGGTCGACCAGCGGGCAGTCGGCCACGCCGGACCGGTGCGGTGCGGGTGCGTCCACGCCGAGCCGGGCGCGGGGTGCGACCGCCTCGACCAGGTGTGCCCGCCACTCGTCGGTGGCGTCCCGGTCGACCGCCACGTAGTACGCGCCGAGGCGCAGCACGCCCAGCACCGCCACCGCCTCCGCCGCCGAGCGCGGCAGCTCCAGCAGCACCCCGTCGCCGGCCCGCACCCCGCGGACGTGCAGCAGGCCCGCCTGGGCCACGGCGCGGTCGTGCAGTTCGCGGTAGGTGAGGGTGAGCCCGGCCTGCGGGTCGACCAGCGCGATCTTCTCGCCCGCGTCGTGGGCGTGGCGGGCGAACCGGTGCCACACGTCGTCGGTGGTGTGGTGGGGGTCACCGCCGCCCAGGGTGCGCAGCCGGTCCCGCTGGGCCGGCGAGAGGGTGCCGACCTCACCCAGGGGCGCGTCGGGGTCGGCGGCGAGCGCGGCCAGCGCCGCCCGGAACGACTCGACCAGCTCGCCGGCCTCGGCGGCGGTGAGCGCCGACGTCGCGTACTCCAGGGCCAGCCGCGGGCGCGCCGACCAGGACTGCAGGTAGAGCAGGGCGTCGAAGACCGCCCCGTGGCAGTGCCCCTCGTGCAGCCGCCAGCGCCGGCCGCCCCCGGTCAGCTCGTCGGGGACCAGCTCGTGGTGGGCGGCGAAGCCGAGCTGCGCCAGCGGGTTGCGCGCCGGGTCGGCGGGGACGTCGAGCGCCGCGACGACCCGCTCGAACGGCACGTCGGCGTCGGCGGCCGCCTCGCCCAGCGCCCCGGCCAGGCCCCGGACGTGCTCGCGTACGGTCAGCGCGTCGCCGCTCGCGCAGCGCACCGGGACGACCCGGGTGCACAGGCCCACGATGTCCGCCATGCCCGCCTCGAAGCGGCCCGCCGCGGGCACCCCGAGGACCAGGTCGTCCAGCCCGGCGTGGCGGGACGCGGCCAGCGCCCAGCCCGCCATGACCACCGACGTCACGGTCACCCCGCACCGGCGGGCCAGGTCGGTCACCGCGCCGGCCGTCGCCGGGTCGAGGTGGAAGTGCAGGCGCGCGCCCCGCCCGTCGGCCTCGGCCAGCGGGGGCAGGTCGGTGGCGAGGGCCACCGTGCTCGGCGCGCCCGTCAGCCGGGTCCGGATCCGGGCCAGCGCGGCGTCCACCTCCCCGGCCGCCTCCCGCGCGGCCAGCCGGCTGCCGATCCAGTCCGGGGCGGGCGCGGGCGCGTCGTCACCGGGTGGTGCGCCGCCCGCCGCGTCGGCGGCGTAACGCGCGGTGAACTCGCGCCAGAGCAGCCCGATGCTCCAACCGTCGCTGACCACGTGGTGCACCAGCAGGGTCAGCAAGTCCCGGTCCCCGGCCCGGGTCAGCACGAACACGACCGGCGGCTCCTCGAAGGGGCGCAGCAGCCGCCCCGCCGCGGTGCCGTACAGGTCGTGCACGGTGCGGACCGCGTCGTCGCCGGGCAGCGCCTGGTGCAGCAGCCGCGGCTGGTACGGCGCGGGCAGCACGATCCGGGCCTGCCGGGGCTCGTGGACGAAGCGGGTGCGCAGCGCCTCGTGCCGGGCGGCCAGCTCCCCCAGCACCCGGCGGACGCGGGCCGGGTCCAGCGGGCCGTCCGCCTCCAGGGTGAACATCAGGTGGTAGGGCGCGTCCCGGTCGAGCAGGTGCGCGGCGAGCATGGACCGCTGGCCGGGCAGCAGGTCCCGTTCGGCGGGCCGCCGCGCGAGCACCGGCGGGGCGGTGTCGACGTACTCGACCGCGTCGGCGAGCACCTGCGCCAGCGGCAGCGCGGACAGCAGCCGACCCGCCTCCACGTGCGCCCGCAGCTCCCGCTGGCCGAGCGAGACCAGCGCGATGGCCTGCAACGAGGTGCCGCCCAGCCCGACGAAGGACTCGGCGGCCGCCGCCTGACGCAGGTGCTCGGGCGCGACGCCGAGCACCTGGGCGGCCAGTGGCGTCCAGGCGGCCAGGTCGGGGCGGTCCATCACCGCGCCTCCGCCGCCGGCCGGTCCGCCGGCACCTGGCCCGCCACCGTACGCAGGTCGGCGAAGCGGGGATTCTCCAGCACGTGACCGAACATCACCGCGAGGTTGAGCTCCTGGCGGATCAGGGTGCTGAGCCGCAGCGCGCTCAGCGAGTGGCCGCCGAGGTCGAAGAAGTCGTCGTCGTCGTCGACCGTGTCGACGCCGAGCACCTCCTTCCACAGCTCCTCGAACTCGGCCACCCAGGTCCGGTCGTCTACGTCGCGCATCAGTGGTGCCTCTCTGTGTCCAGGTGGGTAGCGGGGGCGTCCAGGTAGTGCCGGGTGGCGGCGAAGGGGTAGATGGGGGCGGGCACCCGCCGCCGCCCCGTGTCGTACGCGGGATCCCAGGGGCCGGCCAGGCCGAGCTGCCACAGCGCGCCGACGGTCGCCAGCAGCCGGGCGTGCCGGTCGGTGGGCAGCGCCGACGGGTCCGGCCCGAACCGGGGGGTGACGCTCGTGCCGACCTCGATCCAGAGCAGCCGGTCCGCGTCGGGTGGGAGCGGCTGCGGCGCGGCCGGGGCGAGCGCCGCCGCCCGCCAGCGGGTCGGATCGGCGCACTCGGCGTCGGTGAGCGGTTCCCCGCCGGCGGCCCGCAGCGGCAGCTCGGCGGGGCGGAGCCGGGCCGGGTCGCGGTCGCCGCGCAGCAGCGCCACCGCCTCCGGCAGGGTGACCACCCCGGCCACCACCGCGCCGGCCAGCAGGCCGAGGCCGGTGCCGGCCAGTTCGCGGGGCGCGATCCCCCGACCGCGTAGCGACCGGGCCAGGCCGACGCAGGCGACCAGCCGGTTGGCCCGCTCCCGGGCCGGCTCGTCGAGGGGCTGCCCGCGCAGCAGCGCCGCCCCCTCGTCGGCGGTGGCCCGGTAGACCGGGTCGGCGTCGTAGTTCGGCCGGTTGCCGGTCAGCTCGCCGGCCGCGGTGAGGTACAGGCCCACGCCCCGCGCCCGCGCCTTCGCGTCGACCTGCCGCACCGCCGGCCCCGGCACGCCGGTCCCGGCCGCCGGAGCGTGCCGGCCGGTGAGGAACGCCGCCCGCCAGGGCAGCTCGGCGCGGCCGGTGCGCAGCGTGTACGCGACGTCGGCCAGGTCGCCGGGGGCGGTCCGGGCCACGAAGTCCACCGCGCGGTCGACGCTGTCCTGGGCCGCGGTGGCCGTCTTCGCGGAGACGAGGACCAGCTCGGTGACGTGCCGACGGCGGCGGGACGCGGGGTCCGGGGCGGCTTCGAGGACGACGTGGGCGTTGGTGCCGCCGATGCCGAAGGCGCTGACCCCGGCCCGCAGCACCCCGTCGATCGGGGTCCAGGGCCGCGCCGCCACCGGCAGGTCGAAGACGGAGCCGGCCAGCTCGACCCGGGGGTTGGGGGTGCTCAGGTGGGCGATCGGCGGGACGGTCCGGTGTTTCAGCGCCAGCACCGCCTTGACCAGCCCGATCACGCCGGCTGCGGTGTCCAGGTGCCCGACGACCGACTTGACCGCGCCGAGCGCGCAGGGGGCCCGGTCGGGCCGGTCGCTGTCGAAGACCTGCCGCAGGGCCGCCACCTCGATCGGGTCGCCCAGCGCGGTGCCGGTGCCGTGCGTCTCGATCAGCCCGACGGTGTCCGGGTCGACGCCGGCCACCTCCAGCGCCGCCGAGATCACCGCCGCCTGGCCGGTGGGGCCGGGCGCGGTGAAGCCGGCCTTGCGCAGGCCGTCGTTGTTGATCGCCGACCCCCGGATGACCGCGTGCACGGTGTCGCCGTCCCGGCGGGCGTCGGCGAGGCGCTTGAGCACCACCACGCCCGCCCCGTCGCCGGGCACGGTCCCGTCGGCGGCGGCGTCGAAGGCCCGGCACCGGCCGTCGGCGGAGAAGATGCCGCCGGGCTCGTACCGGTGCCCGCGCCGCGTCGGCGGCGCCACCGTCGCCGCCCCGGCCAGCGCCACGTCGGCGTCGTACGTCAGCAGCGCCTGCACCGCCTGGTGCACCGCGACCAGCGAGGTCGAGCATGCGGCCTGCACCGTGACCGCCGGGCCCTGCAGGTTCAGCTTGTACGCGATCCGGGTGGCCGCGAAGTCCTTGTCGCTGCCGATGATCAGCCCGAGGCCGCCGGCCGCCTCGACGGCGCGCTGGTTGGGCCAGACGTTGTCGAGCAGGTAGACGTTGAGCCCGGTGCCGACGTACACCCCGATCCGGTTGCCGTCGGCGGCGACCGGTGGGTGGCCGGCGTGCTCCAGCGCGGCCCACGCGCACTCCAGCAGGACACGCTGCTGGGGGTCCATCAGCGCGCTGTCCGACGGCGAGTAGCTGAACAGCCGGTGGTCGAAGCGGTCCGCGCTCGCCAGCACCGCCCGGGCCGGCACGAAGTCGGGATGCTCGACGAGGTCCTTCGGCACGCCCCAGCCGAGCAGCTGCTCCGGGGTGAAGAAGCTGACGGCGTCGATGCCGTGCACCACGTGGTGCCAGAACCGGTCCAGGTCCCGGTCCGCGCCGGGGACGCGCACGGCCAGGCCGACCACGGCCACCGCGGCGTCGTCGTCGGGCTCAGCCACGGCCGCCTCCGGCACCGCGCCGCCGGCCGGCGAGCAGGGCCCGCCCCTGGTGACGCTGGGTGACCCGCGCGTCGGCCAGCACCGGGGCGGCCTCGCGCAGCTGCGCCGCGCAGCCGGCGACCGTGCCGGCCCGGAACAGGTCCGTCACGGAGACCTCCAGCCCGTCGTCGGCGAGCCGCTGCTGCAACGCGATCAGCGCGAAGCTGTGCCCGCCCAGGTCGAAGAAGTTGTCGTGCAGCCCCACGTCGGAGCGGCCAAGCACCTCGCTCCAGCAGGCCCGTACCCGCTCCTGGAGGTCCGTGCCGGCGGCGCGGTCGGCGGCCGGGGCCGGCGCGGCGGCCGTCCGGGCCGCGCGGGTCTCGGCCAGCAGGCGGGCGGTGTCCACCTTGCCGTGTGCGGTGAGCGGGATCGCCTCGACGGCGAGGATCCGGGCCGGCACCATGTAGGCGGGCAGCGTCCGCCGGACGTGGCCGCGCAGCTCGCGTTCGGTGTCCGGGCCGGTCCCGCCGACGACGAAGGCGACCAGTTGGTCGTTCTCGGCCGCCACCGCGCACGAGCGCACCGCCGGGTGGGTCAGGAACGCGCCCTCGACCTCGGCCAGCTCCACCCGGTAGCCGCGGAGCTGCACCTGGGTGTCGTTGCGGCCGAGGTAGACCATGGTGCCGTCGGCGCCCCACTTGACCACGTCGCCGGTCTTGTACATGACTCCCCGCCCGTACGGGTCGGGCAGGAAGCGGGCGGCGGTCAGCTCGGGGTTGTTCACGTAGCCGTGCGCGACGAGCACCCCGCCGCAGTACAGCTCGCCGGGCACGTCCACCCCGGTCGGGCGCAGCTGTTCGTCGAGGACGTAGCACCGGGCCGAGGGCAGCGGCACGCCGATGGTGCCCTCCCGGACCCGGGCCAGCTCGGCGGCGGGCGCGGCGAAGATCGTGCAGTGGATGGTGCCCTCGGTGATGCCGTACATGTTCACGAAGACCGTGTCCAGCTGGGGCGCCCCGCCGACCAGCTGGGTGAGCCGGGCCCAGCTCAACGCCTCGCCGCCGAGGACGACGTAGCGCAGCCGGGACCGCCCGCCGCCGAGCTGCCGCAGGTAGGGCGGCAGCAGCCGGTAGAGGGCGCCCGGGGTCTGGAACACCGCCGTGACCGCCTCCCGGTGCACCAGGGCGGCGAGCCGCTCCCGGTCGACCAGGTCCGCCTGGTCGGCGATGACCAGCCGGCCGCCGGTGGTCAGCGCTCCCCACATCTCCCACACCGAGGCGTCGAACGAGAAGGAGCTGGCCGCCAGCCACACGTCGGCGGCGGTGACGTCGAGACCACCGGGGGTGGGGGTGTTCAGGGCGTCCAGGCCGCCGTGCCCGACCAGCACGCCCTTGGGCACCCCGGTCGAGCCGGAGGTGTAGATGACGTAGGCCGGGTCGTCCCCGGCAGGGTAGGCCAGTGGCACCTCGGCGGCCCCGTCGAGGGTGTGCGGGTCGGCCAGCCGGATGCCCCGGCCGGCGGTGAGCGCCCCGGCGGTGTCGGCGGTCCCGGGCTCCGCCAGCATGATCCGCAGCCCGGCGCTGGCGGTGATCAGGTCGAGGCGCTGCCGGGGATACTCCGGGTCCAGCGGCACGTAGACGGCGCCGAGCCGCCACACCCCGACGATGGCCGCGATCACCGCGGGCGAGCGGCCGAGCAGCAGCCCCACCCGGTCGCCGTGGCCGATCCCCAGGTCCGCGAGGCCGGCGGCGATCCGCCCGGCCCAGCGGTCCAGCTCGGCGTACGTCACCGTCGCGTCGCGGTGCCGCACCGCCACCGCCTCCGGGGTACGCGCCACGTGCTCGTCGAAGCGGCGCAGCACCGACGGGTACCCGATCGGCTCGGCGGTCAGTGGCGGGTTCACCTCCTCGACGAGCAGCCGGTGCTCGGCGGCGTCCACCATGGACGGCTCGGCGTCCGGCTCGTCCACGATCGCGCGCAGGAAGGTCAGGTAGTGCCGGAGCAGCGTGGCGACGCTCTCCTCGGTGAACAGCTCGGTGCTGTACTCGGCGCGCAGGAAGGGGGCGTCGGTGGAGACGTCGAGGGTGAGCCCCACGTCGAACTTCGTGACGTCGACCTCGACGTCCACCTCGGTCAGCTTCACCCCGTCGAACTCGGGAAAGGCGAACGGGAAGTTCTGCACGGTCAGCGAGGTCTGGAACAGCGGCGCGTGGCTGAGCTGCCGCTCCCCCACGGTGGCCCGCACGATCTCCTCGAACGGCACGTCCTGGTTGGCGAAGGCGGCCATGCTGGCCCGGCGGGCCCGGTCGACCAGCTCGGCGAAGCGGGGCCGGTCGGCCAGGTCGAGCCGGATCGGCAGGGTGTTGACCAGGCAGCCGACCAGGCGCTCCTCGGCCTCGTCCATCCGGTTGGCCACCGGGACCCCGATCACCACGTCGTCCTGGCGGGCGTAGCGGGACAGCACCGCGGCGTAGGCGGCCAGGGTCACCGCGAACAGCGTCGCGCCGTGCTCCCGTGCCCACGCGGTCAGCCGGTCGACCAGCCCGGCGTCGACCGGCCGCCGCAGCACCGCGCCCCGGTTGCCGAGCACGCTCGGCCGGGGGAAGTCGGTGAGCAGCGCGAGCTGCGGGACGTCCCGCAGCGTGGTGCGCCAGAAGTCCAGCCCGGAGCCGTCCCGCTCCCAGTCGGCGCGCTGCCGCTGCGCGTACGCCAGGTAGGACTCGGCGGGTTCGGCGTGGCCGGCGCCATCGGCCCCGGCCAGCGCGGCGTTGTACTCGGCGGCGAGGTCTTGCAGCAGCAGCCCGACCGACCAGCCGTCGCAGGCGATGTGGTGGACCAGCACCGCCAGGGTGTGCTCGTCGGGCCCCCAGGAACGCAGGTAGGCGCGCAGCACCGGGCCCTCGTCGAGCGCGAACGCCCGACGCGCCTGCTCGGCGACCAGGGTCCGCAGGAACCCCTCCTGGGTGTCCCGGTCGGCCCACTCCCCGGCCTCGATCTCGATCTCCGCCTGCGGGGAGTCCGCCACCCGCTGGACGAGCACCCCGTCCACCAGCGCGAACGTGGTACGCAGCGCCTCGTGCCGAGCGGTGACGCGCAGCAGGGCCGCGCGCAGCGCCTCCGGGCGAAGCGTGCCGTGCAGGTGCACCCCGAAGGCCACCACGTAGGCCGGGTTGCCGGGTTGCAGCTGGTTGAGGAAGTAGAGCCGTTCCTGAGCGAACGAAGCACGACCGGTACGAACCATGCACCGATCGTGGCCGTCCGGGCACCCCGCCCGACAGAGCGGGCTTTCCCGCCCCGGCAGGGAAAACCTCCCGGTCGGCTGGCGGACAGCTCCGCCGGGCCCGACCCGCCGGCGGGCCCACGGTCACCGTCCCGGCCACCGCCGTGGAGCCAGGGCTACGCGAGGTCGGGGTGGCCCCCCGCGCGGTGCCCCCCCCACCTGACGGCCCGACCGGGGGTCAGTACTCGCCGCGCCCGAAGGCGGCCAGCTCGGCGGAGTGTGCCGGGTTGCTGACGTACGTGGCGCCGATCGGCGCGGTGACCCGGCACCACATGTCGAGCCGGTCGACGTCGATCCCGGCGGCGGCGGCCAGCTCGTCGCGGCGGCGTACCATCTCCGCGCGATCCAGTCCTTCGAGCACGTAGTCGACGGCGTCGAAGCAGGGGTCGCCGGCGCAGGCCATCGGGTCGATCGCCACCAACCCCCGGGCGCCGCCGCTGAGCACGTTGCCCAGGTGCAGGTCGCCGTGGAGCAGCACGGTCTCGGTGGGCACCGCGAAGAGGTCGTCGCGCAGCCGCTTCGACCCGGCGAGGTCGGCGCCCCGCCGGACCGCCGAGTTGAACAGCACGTCGATCCAGTCGGTGAGCTGCCGGGGCGCGGCGGCCGGGTCACCGGCGGCGTGTAGGTCGGTGAGGAAGTCGGCGTAGTCGGCGGGGGTGGGCGGCTGCGCCATCTTCTCCACCAGCGTGCCCGGCCGGATCGACTCCAGCAGCACCGCGCCCCGGGCCGCCGCCAGCACCACCGGCACCCGCCCGCTGGGCCCGAACTGGCGCAGCATGTCGACCTCCTCCCGCACCGCGTAGCTGTCCGGTGACAGCTTCAGCACCGCCTCACCCTGCGGGCCGGTGCAGCGGAACACCACCGAGGAGTTGCCGGACTTGAGCTGCTCACCGAGGTCGAGCCCCCACTCGGCGACGAGATCGGTCAGCCGCTGCGGCAAGGTGCCGGCCCAGCGGTGGGCGGCCTTGCCGAAGCGCGGCTCCAGCCGGTTGGCGATGGTCTCCAGGTCCAGGGTCATGCCGTTCCCTCCACCGAGCGCAGGCTGGCCAGTGCCGCCGGGCCGCCCGCCCGACGCAACGGCATCGCGCCAGCGCCGTGCAGCCGGGGACTCCCGCCGCCGGCCACCAGGTCGAGCCCCGGCCGGTACGGCCGCGGGCGGGCGAACCGGGCCTCGCGGGCCATCTCGATCGCCTCGTACCGGTCCGACACGTTCAGTTTGTTGAAGATCGTCGAGATGTGGTTGCTGATCGTCTTCGGGGACAGGTTGAGCCGGGCGGCGATCGCGGCGTTGCGCATGCCCGCCGCGATCAGCTCCAGCACCTGCCGCTCGCGCTCCGTCAGCTCCGGGAACATCTGCTGGTTGCGCGGCTCCCGGCCGAGCTGCCCGATGAGCAGGTCGGCGACGCGGGGACCGAGGATCACCTCGCCGGTGGCAAGGCCCCGGACCGTCCGCACGATGCCGTCGCCGGGGCAGCTCTTGAGCACGTACCCTCGGGCGCCGGCACGCATGGTGGTGACCACGACGGCCTCGTCCTCGACGGCGGTGAAGACCAGCACCGCGGTCGACGGCGAGACCCGGGTGATCTCCTGAAGAGTGCCGGCCTGGAAGTCCGGCATCGCGATGTCGAGCACGAGCACGTCGGGGCGGACCGACGCCGCGCTCCGCAGCGCCGCCTGCGCCGTTCCCGCCTCGGCCACCACGTCGATCTCAGTCGAGGTGGACAGCAGGGCGATGAGCCCCCTGCGCACCACCGGCTGAGCGTCGGCCAGCACCACCGTCACGACCCGGGGTTGTGCCCCGTCCGCGACCTCCTCCGGATCCCGACTCATCGTATGAGCCAGGTCCGTGGACGAGCCAACGCCGACCATTGCCACACCTCACCCCGTCCCCAAGCAGCCCGCGACGCCTCCCGGCGGGAGGGCGTCGCGGGAACGGATCGCCTCATCGGCATGAACAGCTACCTACATCTACTAGAACAACACATATACACGATCGGCGGGCCCCCCTGTCAATCATCCGACCTATTTTCCGAGGTCAATTACGTAAACGAAGATGGATCGCAGCTACTGTCAGTCAGAAACATTTCAGCGCCGATGGTGGATCCCAAGGTCACGACCTGCGCCTACGGTCGTCCGGCCGGCGGGATCCGCCCCGATCTGCGCCTACGCCTAGCGCAGCGGCCCCGGGTTGTCCAGCGGAAAACTTCCCGGACGGCCGGGAAGTCGTCCCGCCCGCCGCCGCCCGCAGGCCCTGTCCATCCGCCACCCCGATCACGATTATTGATGACGACCGCGCCATTACACCAGGATGTGGGAACATGCCCTTTTCGCGATTGATTGATTATTCGTTCCGTTTGGTGCCGACCGATCCGCTGCGCAGGAAACTGATCGCGATCCGGCTGGCCGAGTCGATCGGCAAGGGCGTCTTCCTCAGCGGCAGCGTCGTCTACTTCACACTCCGCGTCGGGCTCGACGCCAAGCAGGTCGGCCTGGGCCTCTCCGCGGCCGGCCTCTCCGCCTTCGTGTCGTCGGTGCTCTTCGGGGTGATCGCCGACCGGGTGGGCGCGCGGCGGCTGCTGATCGTCCTGTTCACCACCCTGGCGGTCGGCTTCGGCCTCTACACCCTGGTGGGCAGCGCGGCGCAGTTCTACGCCCTGGTGGTCGCCGTCGGGTTCATCGAGTACGGCACCGGACCGACGAACGGGGCCCTGGTCGGCAACCTCGTGCCCGCCGACGAACGGGTCAAGCTCAAGGCCATGATGCGCTCGGTGTTCAACATCGGCTTCAGCATCGGCATCGGGGTGGCCGCCGTCGCCGCCCTCAGCCAGCGGCTGCTGGTGCTCATCCCGCTCACCACCGCCGCGCTGATGGTCGGCGCCGCGCTGCTGGTCACCCGCCTGCCCGACGCGCCGTCCCGGCCGGTGCCGGTGGGCTTCAAGCGCTTCGCCGCCGTACGCGATCCGCGCTTCCTCGCGGTCATCGGCGTCTCCACGATCCTGGCCTCGCACGTCAGCGTCATCCTGGTCACCATGCCGCTCTGGGCACTCAACCGCACCACGCTGCCGCACTTCCTGGTGCCACTGCTGCTGATCTTCAACACCGTGTTCGTCATCCTGTTCCAGGTCCGGGCCAGCCGCGGCGCGGACACCGTGGCGGGAGCCGGCCGGCTCGCCCGACGCTCCGGCTACTGGCTCGCCGGCGGATGCCTGGTCATCGCCCTGACCGCGCTGGAGGACAACGTGGCGCTCGCCTGCGTGGCGATCGTCGCCGGCGTGCTGATCCTCTCGGTGGCCGAGGTGATGCAGGCCGCCTCCGGCTGGGGACTCGCCTTCGGGCTCGCCCCCGAGCACGCCCAGGGCGAATACCTGGGCGCGTTCGACCTGCACGTCATCACGCAGAACATCGTCGGCCCGGCAGTGCTCTCCGGCCTGGTCATCACGTTCGGGTTCTGGGGGTGGCTGGGCATCGCCCTCGCCGCGCTCGCCGCGTCGGCGTTGATCGTCCCGGTCGCGCACCGCAGCCAGGTCACCCTGGAGCCCGAGCCCGCCCCGGCGACCAGCCGCTGACGGGCACGGCGCCACCGCACCGTCCCACCCTTCTCCTGACCTGCCCCGATCCGTCGTCCACTCCTTGTCCACAACGCGCTCCTAGCCTTTCACCAGTGCTTCGAGCACGGTGGACGACAGGAGCTCACGGTGACAGAGCTACGCTCGACGGGTCGCTCGGTGCAGACGATCTACGACTCGATCGCGAGCACGTACGACCACGTCACCCGACGCAACGACTACGACCGCTGGGTCGCGCTCTACCTGGACCTGATCGGGCGGCACGGCGCAGCCGGACGACGCCTGCTCGACCTGGGCGCCGGCACCGGCCAGGCCGCCATCCGCCTCGCCCAGGCGGGATACCAGGTCACCGCGGTCGACGTCTCGCCGGAGATGCTCCGGCAGGCACGGGCGAAGCCGGGCGCCGAGCAGGTCCGCCTCGTCGTCGCGGACCTGCGGGAGCTGCCCGACCTCGGGGTGTTCGACGTCGCGGTGACGCTGGGCGAGCCGTTCATCTACCTGCGCGACGAGCAGGAGCTGTCCGCCGCGCTACGCGGGGTGTCCGCCCTGCTGGCGCCGGGCGCCCTGTTCGTCTTCGACCTCGGCACCGCCGGATTCCATCGGCGGCACCCCTCGCGCGTGGTCGTGGAGGACAGCGAGAACGAGTTCACCGTCGTACGCGGGGCGTCGTCGCGGCGCGACCCGCACGGCTCGGACTACCTGATCGACCGGTTCACGACCGACGACGGGATCACCTGGCGGCGGTTCCACCAGCGGCACGAGTTCTCGTACTTCGCGCCGGACGTGGTCGGGCGGCTGCTGGGCGAGGTGGGCCTGACGCACCTGGCCACCCACGGGCTGCACCTCGGCGAGCTGGCCGAGAACGCCGACGAGGAGCTGCACCGCAAGAGTTTCGTCGTCGCGCGCAAGCCGGGCTGAAAGCTTGCCCAGGCCGCCGCATGCCGTGCGGCACCGGTTCGGGGCCGGTGCCGGCGAGTCCCTGGAGGCGAGAGGAGGTGTCCGATGAAGATCGCCGACTGGAGCGAGTGACGCGCGGTCCCGTGGCGGGCCGCCTCCCGCGCCGGCCGCAGGAGCGGCCCGCCACGGACCGGGCACGCGCAGGGCCCCCGGGTGCCCCGGGAAGGGGACGCCGATGGACGCGGACCGACCTCCCGTCGCACGTGGCGCCGCTGCGGGTGCCGGCGTTCCGGCGTTACTGGGGCGCCGTGAGCGTCTCGACCGCCGGGGACGGGGTGCTCTCGGTGGCGGTGCCCGTCGCCGCCGCAGTGCTGCTCGGCGCGGGCCCGGCCCAGATGGGCTGGCTGACGGCGCTGGCGTGGATCCCGAGCGTCCTGTTCGCCATTCCGGCGGGAGGGTGGGTGGCCCGCTTCCGGCACCCGCTGACCCCGATGATCGGTGCCGACCTCGTCCGCTTCGCGGTGACCGCGTCGCTGCCGGCGGCCTGGTGGCTGGGCTGGTTGGACCTGCCCGCCCTGTACGCGCTCACCGCGATCGTCGCGAGCGCGTCGGTGGTGTTCGTCGTGGCCGATGCCGCTCTCTTCCCCACCCTCCTCGACGACGACCGCCTCGTCGCCGGCCAGTCGCTGGTCTACAGCGCTCGCACGGTGGCGTCCGTGGCGGGATCCGGTGCCGGCGGTCTCCTGGTCCCGGTCCTCTCCGCCCCCGTCGCGGTGGCCGCGGACGCGCTGTCCTACCTCTGGTCGGCCGCCCTGCTGACCAGGATCGACCGCCCTGCGGCGCGGACGCCGCCACGACGGACCGCACCGATCTCCACCACGGGGCTGCGCTTCATCGCGGCCGACCCCGCCCTACGTGGCGCGCTCGGCGTCACCACCACCGCCAACTTCTTCAACCTGATGTTCCACGCTCTCCTCGTCCTGTTCCTCACCCGGACGTTGCACCTGTCCGCAGCCGTGACCGGGCTCGTGCTCGGCGCCGAGGCCGCCGGGGCCCTGGCGGGATCCCTGGCGCGCCCGGCGGTCGCCCGGCGCCTCGGGATGCCCCGGAGCCTGGTGGCCGGCAGTCTGCTCTCCGCCGCGCCGCTGACGGCCGTCGCGGTCGCGGCCGGTCCGACGGCGGTGGTCGTGAGCGTCGTGCTCGTCGCCTCGCTCCTGTCCGGGGTGGGCCGCTCGGTGCAGGACATCAGCGTGGCCGCCACCTTCGTCTCCACCGTGCCGGTGCCGCTGCGCACCCAGGTCCGGGGGGCCTACCAGACGATCAGCTTCGGGGTACGCCCGGTCGGCGCGGTGCTCGGCGGGCTGGTGGGGCAGTCGGTCGGGCTGCGGCCGGCGGTCGTCCTCGCGACGGCCGGTGGCCTGCTCGCGTTCCTCTGGGCGCTGCCGTCCCTGCGGTCCCCGCACGGGCCGCGAGGGACACCGGAAGCCTGACGGCGGCGCGACACGTCAGGCCCCGCCCCTGCCGGTGCCGCGCACCGGGACTTCACGCCGACGACTGGAATCGATGATGTCGCGGCGGAGCAGGCGGCCGAATCCGGCGCGGTCGAGTCGTCGGACCAGCCCGTCCCGGTCGGTGCGGAGCGCGACGGCGGTGGCGTCGAGGTCCCAGTCGGTGGCGGCGAGCTGAGACAGCAGGTGTCCACGGCGGGTCTGCGCGGCTGACAGCCGAAACGTCTTGAGGTACGCCAACGCGCCGGCCTCGTCGGTGATGGTCTCGCCGATGTGGTTCTCGGCGTCGGGGTCGAAGGCGGGCAGGAACCGGGACAGGGTGAAGCGGCCCATGCGCTGAACCGGGGTGCTGGTGAGTCGCTCGGCGGTGAGCAGCCCGTCGGCCATGAGGACGTGCGACGCCGCCCAGTCGGCGTTCACCCGGGCCAGTTGCGCGCGCAGGTCGGCGATGCTGGCGATGCGGGTGTCGTCGAGACGGAAGGTGAAGTCCGGTACGGCTGGATACAGCTGGGTGTAGTGGAACAGCAGTTCGCCGTAGAAGTCCTGCAACAGTGTGGGGTGCAGGGCGCGGTAGTCGTCCGGGTGCGGGACGACGAACGCGGCGGCGAGCGCGTCGGCGACGTAGAGCAGCATGCCGCACTGGTCGGGGTGGATCTCGAAGACGCGTAGTGCCTCGTCGAGGCCGGTGATGGTGGCGCCGGTGTAGCTGGCCTCCACGCGGGGGGACAGCCCCCGGGTGACGGCGTCGCGGGTCCATTCCTGCCAGGCGACGGGCGGGCCGCCGAACTGCAGCGTGAGGTACCCCTCCATGGCCAGGTGCAGCGGCAGGAACCGCAGCCGTTGCCTGTCCTCACGGCGAGCCATGCGGCGGCGCGACGCCAGCCGGATGCCGGTGGGAGCGCCGGTGTCGGCGGGGTCACGCAGCTGGGTGCCGTACGCGGCGGCCGGGGTGGCGTCGGTGGTCCAGGTGGCGACGAACGCGTGCGGGAGGTAGGAGAGGTACCCGGTGCGCGGCCCGGTGCGGACCATCGACAGTTCGTCGGGGTCGTAGAGGCGGGCGTGCAGACGCAGGTCGGTGATGGGGACCGCCCGCAGTAGCGGGACGAGGCGGACCGCACCCCACGTCTGGGCGGGGCCGGCGGCCAGCCCGGTCAGGTCGATTCCGCTGGCGACGGCCGTCACGACGCCGCCTGCCCGGCGTTGAGGAACCGTTCGACCCGGTCGGCGAGGTGGCGGCGCAGCTCGTCGAAGCCGGCGCTGCCGGTGGCGAAGCGGGCCAGCTCGACGAGCGCGGCGGCGTCCTCGGCGTCCCGGACACCGACCGTGGCCACGCCGGCGGCGAGACGACGCACGTCGAAGGTGTCGGCGTCGTAGACCGGGTTGAGGTGCACGACGCTCGTGGCCTGGTGGGGATCGAGGCGGGTACGCCAGACCCGCAGCACCTCGGCGGCCTGCCCGGGCGGGTCGTTGTCCCAGCCGTCGGAGACGATGACGAGCCGGTCGGGGCGACGCTCGAGGGCGTCGACGAGGCGCAGGCCCAGCCCGGTGGCGCCGACGGGATGTACCAGCAACGGTTCGCCGCGGTGGTGCAGCCACAGCCCGGCGTAGTCGGCGGCGAGGGCCTCCAGCAGATAGTGCGTGGCCAGGGCGACGGCCAGCGGCCGGCCGCGCTTCACGCCGGAGCCGGCGGCGGAGTAGCTGTCGTCGAGGACGGCCACCACCCGGCCCCAGGTGCCCGCCTGCCGGCGGGCGGCGCGGCGCGCGGCGGCCCGCAGCGCTCCGGTGAGCTCGTCCCGTCGCCGGGCGCGTTCCGGGCGAGGCAGCGACAGCGCGTAGATCGCGAGACGCGTCAGGGGCGCGGTGGCCAGGTCCGGGGCGACCGCCGCGACCTTGTGCCGTGCGGCGGCCCCCTGCAACCGCAACCGTTCGCCGTCGGTGAGCTTGGGCGCGATGCCGGACAGGAACCGGGCCCGGTCGATGCCGTGCTGGGCGGCCAGTCCCTCGGCGACGGTGTACGGCAGCTCGTACAGGGCGCGCTGGTCGTAGTGGGCGCGTCGCCACGCGTCCAGGATCGGTGTCTCGTAGCGCTTCGGGCGGCGCCAGTCGAACAACGCCGTACCGACCTCGCCGGGAAGTGGGAGGTGGGCGTGGCGGGCGGCGACCGACAACGATCGGCGGTACTTGACCGCGTCGAAGGCCGGGTCGGGCCGGGCCGCCACCCAGTCGCGCACGATGGCGCGGGTACGCCGGTTGTTGATCCCCAGCCGGCGCAGTTCGCGGAACACGCCGTACACCCGCTGCGGCGGCAACGTCCGCAGCCGTGCCGCGATCAGCCGCCCCTCCGTCGCGCGCTGCTGGCCGCTCGCCTCCCGGGCGGTGCGTAGCAGGTTCGTCACGACCATACCGGTGTTGAAGTGGTTGACGTCCAGGGCCAGGGTCGCGGCGTACAGGTCGCGGTAGTTGCCCAGCACGTACTCATGGAGGAACGCCAACGACAGGCGCTGCGTGGCGGCTCCGGAGCGGAACTCACGCTGGCCCGTCGAGGCGATCGCGGCGTTGACGAACATCACCACGTCCTCGCACGCGACCCGATCCGCCCGTGACATGACCGCGGACCGCCTTTCCACACGGTGCTGATGGGGCCGGTCGGGGATTGGGGGCACGAACTGCGAAGCATCGCTTCAGAGGCGGGTTCCGGAAGTCGCACCGAAGTCCCGCGACCGGCCCGGCCACGATACCCGCCGCGATCACCACGACGCGACGAGAAAATCGCCCCGAGACCCGGGGTGGGGACACTCACCACCGCCCCGGCGAACCCCGTGACGAAGCCCTAGTTGCCGACGCCGAGGCTCGACATGAACGCCGCCGGGTAACGGTCACCGCGCGCGGCGCCCTTCGGCACGGCCGCCTCGATCTCTTCGAGGTCATCGGCCGACAGCTTGACGTGCAGCGCCGGCAACGCCTCGGCCAGCCGCTGCCGGGTGCGCGCACCGACCAGCGGAACGATGGACGGGTCCTGCGCCGCCACCCACGCGATCGCCAGTTGCGCCACCGTGCACCCCTTCGCGTCGGCGACCCGGCGCAACGCCTCCACCAAGGCGAGGTTGTGCGACGCGTTCTCGGCGGAGAAGCGGGGGCTGTGGTTACGCGGATCGTCCGCCCGCCCCGGCACCCAGTTGCCCGAAAGCAGGCCGCGGCCCAGCACCCCGTACGCGGTCAGCCCGATGCCCAGTTCCCGCAGCGTGGGCAGCACGTCGGCCTCGACCGCCCGCGACAACAGCGAATACTCGATCTGAAGATCAGAAACCGGGTGTACGGCGTGCGCCCGGCGGACGGTCTCCGCGTCCACCTCGGAGAGTCCCACATACCGCACGTAACCGGCGTCGATCATCTCCTTGATCGCGCCGATCGTGTCCTCGATCGGCACCGACCGGTCGAGCCGGGCCGGCCGGTAGATGTCCACGTGGTCGACGCCGAGCCGGGTCAGCGAATAGCTCAGGAAGTTCCGCACCGAAGCCGGGCGGGAGTCCTGACCAGCGAACCGCATGCCCGGCCCCACCTGCTGCCCGAACTTCACACTCAGCAGATAGCTGTCCCGGTCGCGTCCCCGCAACGCCTCCGACAGCAGCAGCTCGTTGTGCCCCATGCCGTAGAAGTCACCGGTGTCGACCAGCGTGACCCCCGCGTCCAGCGCGGCCCGCACGGTGGCGATGCTCTCCCCGCGATCGGCCGGGCCATACGTCCCCGACATGCTCATCGCCCCCAGCCCCACCGCGGAAACCGTGGGACCCGTGTCGCCCAGAGTGCGTGTCTGCATCGAAACTCTCCCTCGTCGGTCGATCTCGGCTCCACCCTGCGCCGCTTCCCGGCCCGCTGGCAGCGGAGCGCTTGTCGTGGGAGCGCCGCTCCCTGGCTCCGTGCCCGGTCCCGGGGGCAGCATGGAGGCATGCAGCGCAAGCAGCTCGCCGACTTCCTGCGTCGCCGGCGCGAGGCCATCCGCCCCGCCGAGGCCGGCATCGCCGACGGCCCCCGCCGCCGCACCGCCGGCCTGCGCCGCGAGGAGGTCGCCATGCTCGCCGGCATGTCCGTCGACTACGTCGTCCGTCTCGAGCAGGGCCGCAGCAGCCAGCCGTCGGCCCAGCTGCTCGGTGCCCTGGCCCGGGCCCTGCGCCTGACCGACGACGAGCGGAGCCACCTGTTCCACCTGGCCGGTCACCAGCCGCCGCCCGCCGACGGCATCGCCCGCCTGGCCCGGGCCGGCCTGATCCGCCTGCTCGACCTGGTGGGCGACACCCCCGCCATGGTCCTGTCCGACCTCGGCGAGATCCTGGCGCAGAACCGCATGTCGATCCTGCTCGCCGGCGACCACACCGGGCTGACCGGCGACCGCCGCTACGTCGCCTACCGCTACTTCACCGACCCGGCCGTCCGCGACCTCCACGGCCCCGATGAATGGCAGCGACACGCCCGCCAGCAGGTCGCCGACCTGCGCGCGGTGGCCGGCCGGCGGGCCGGCGACCCGGCCGTGACCGGCCTGATCGAGCGGTTGCGGGCGGCGAGCGACGACTTCCGGCGGCTGTGGGCCGAGCACGAGGTGGCGGTGCGCCGGGCCGACCGCAAGACGTTCCTGCACCCGCGCGTGGGCCGCGTCACGATGGACTGCGAAACCCTGGTCACCCCCGACCTCGGCCAGCAGTTGCTGGTGCTGACCCCGGCCGACGCCGAGGCCCGGGAGAAACTCGAGCTGCTGCGCGTGCTGGGGGTCGAGGAGTTCCCGGCCGCCGTGCCCCACTGACGACGCCCGCAGTTCTCCACGCCGACCCGAAGCTGGCGCGGGTGATCCCGGACAGCGCGCCGCGTGGGCATGGACAGCGCGACACTGTTTGCGACACCATGTCGCAAACTTGACGACAGGGTGTCGCATAAGGCAGAGTGCGGCCATGCAGAAGCTGATCGTGGTCACCGGCGCCTCCACCGGCATGGGTGCCTCAACCGCCCGCGAACTGGCCCGCCAGGGGTTCCACGTCCTGGCCGGCGTGCGACGCGACCACGACGCCGACGCCATCCGCACGACCGGCATCGAGCCGGTCATCCTCGACATCACCAGCTCCGAGCAGGTCGCGGCACTCGCCGCGCGGGTCGCGGCCGACCCGCGCACGCTGCACGCCCTCGTCAACAACGCGGGAATCCAGGTGAACGCGCCGGTCGAAGCACTGCCGATGGCGCAGTGGCGGCGGGTGTTCGAGGTCAACCTGTTCGGCCACGTCGCCGTCACCCAGGCACTCCTGCCCGCGCTCCTGCACGACAAGGGCCGCGTGATCAACATCAGCTCGATAGGCGGCAAGGCCGCCATGCCCACCTACGGGGCGTACGCCGGCGCGAAGTTCGCCCTGGAGGCGGTGAGCGACTCGCTGCGGCGCGAGGTCGCGCCGCTGGGCGTACCCGTGGTCGTGGTCGAGCCCGGCGGCGTCCGCACGAAAATGGCCGCCCGTGGGATCGCCACGGCGAACCAACTGGCCGCCGAGATGACGCCGGAGCAGGACGCCCGGTACGGCAGCCTGGTCCAGGCGATCAACACGTTGATGCAGACCGGCACGGCGTCGGGCGTGACCGCCGACGCCGCCGCCCGGGTCGTCGCGAAGGCCGTGACGGCCCGCAGACCGCGTACCCGCTACACCATCGGCCGCGATGCCGCCCTGGTCATCGGCCTGACCCGGCTGCTCTCCGACCGGATGCTCGACCGCGTCATCGCCGCCAACCTACGCCGCCACCACCCGAAGGCAGCCACCGGATGACCCCCTGCCGTAGGGAAGGATGACCGAATGCCGCGGATCCGGGGAACCAGCATCGGGGAACACCACGAGATGGTCTGGGCCGATCTCGCCGAGGCGATGCGGCAGCTACTACTCGAACGCGACTACGACTCGATCAACATGGGCCACATCGCGACCCGGGCCGGGCTCGCGCGCAACACGCTGTACAACTACGCCCGCGACCAGACAGCGCTGGTCCTGGCACTGACCCAGCGGGTGGGCCAGCCCACGGTCGAACGGGTGGCCACGATCGCCACACGTTCCACCGAACCGGCTGCGGATCGGATGCGGGAGATCATCGAGACCGTCCTGACCGCGTTCCAGGACCAGATCCTGCAGCTGATGTTCCGGCCCGGCTCCGGTCCGCCGTTCGTCGACCTACCCAAGGGGCCGGACAGCCCGTTCCACGCGATCGTCGTCGAGGTCGAGAACGTCGTACAGGACGGCATCGAACGCGGCGAGTTCCGCGATGTCGGCGACGTGCACCTCACGGTGGAGCTGCTCTCCGGCGTCATGCGCGCGGGCGCAGAACGCATCGGCCGGGACCCGGCCACCTACTCGGCCACGGTCCACACCGCACGGGAACTCATCCTCGCCTCGCTCGAGTTCCCCCCGCTTTGAGAGAGCGGGTGGGCCCCGCTGGCAGCGAACATCCGGGCAGCGTGACCGGCTGACCGCAGGACTGCCGGAGACCTTCCGTCAGCCAACCGGTCGTCTCAATGCGGTCATCACGGTGTGCACCCTGGAACAGCGACCCGCACTGCCAGCATGCGGCCCTCGCGGGCCGACCTGCGAGCCTTCTCGTGGAAGTCAGGTGCCGCGCAGGCGAACAGTGTCATCCCTGCGGCACCGCCGAGGGCGCAGGCGTACACCGGCGAGCCGGGCCGGATCTCGTCGGTGATCGTGCCGCCCTCGACCACCCGCACGAGCCGGCTGCCGACCGCATCGGCGATCCACAGCCCGCCCGTCGCGTCGAGGCAGGCACCGTCGCCAGCGACCTGCAGCTCGGCCAGCACATGGTCGAGCCGGTGGCCGACCGGGAGGGGCCCGAACGTCGCCCACGGCCGCCGGCCGCTGAGGTCCCCGTCGTCGGAGATGTCGAAGGCGGTGACCCGGTTGCCGAACGTCTCCACCACGAGAAGCACGTTGTCGGGGGTGATGACGCTGCCGTTGGGAAACCACAGGTCGTCGGCCACCTGCGTGACGTAGCCGTCGGGATCCACGCGGTGCAGCCCGGCCGGTCGTAGCGGATCATCGGCCATGAGATCGAAGCCGAAGTTGCCGACGAACGCGCGGCCGTGGCTGTCCACGACCAGGTCGTTGGCGTGCCCGGTGGCGTGACCGGCCAGATCGGCATGCACGACCAGCGTTCCGCCCGGCTCCTTGCGGAGCACCTTGCGGTCGCGCATCGATACGACCAACATGCGTCCGTCGGGGAGCCAGCCCAGTCCGGAGGGTTGCCCTGGCACGTCGGCCTCGGCCCGCAGATCAGCGCCGTCCTCCCGCATGGACCAGACCTGAGGGCCGTAGAAGTCGACGAACCAGAGCCGCGCAGACGACGGTGGGCGCGGTGGTCACCTCTTCCACGACGGCGGCCCCGAAGGCGCCAACACCAAAGCCGATCCTCCCCGCAGCCCGGGGGCGGTCATCGTGGCGCAGGGGCGCGGCCTGCAAGCCGCGCCCCTGCCTCCATCACCGAGACTCGGCTCTGGCTGCGTACCGTCGTACCCAGTCGACGAAGGACGAGAAGTCGGGGTCGCCCAAGCGGCTCAGCACACCATCCAACTCTGCGCTGGGCCCTTCATCGGCGAGCAGGACAGCGAGCGCTGCATCGCGGGGACAGTCACCTGGCAGCGTGGCGCCCGACCGGAGCCGCTCCTTGAGAACGCCGCGGTCCAGCAGCGGAGCGAACTCCGCGACCTTCTCCGCCAACAAGGTGCGCAGCGTCGCCCCCTTCTCCACCACCGCCTGAGGGGAATCGATCGACCACAGGGAGTGATCGCCGGAGTCGATCCCCGCGGGGACCCTGCCACTGGTCAGGATGCGGAGCATCTCCTCACGCGGCAACGCCCAGAGCGAGTTCGGCTTGGCCAACCGGGTGCGGACCAAGCCCTCCGTCACTTCCGGCAATTCGGCGTCGGTCGCCGTCGAATCGCCTCGCCTGTGCAGCAACCACGGATACGGCACGACAGCCACGTTGACGTAGAAGAGATACGCGTTCCTCGTCGACGATGAGGAACGCTGGAACTCCACGACGAGAGCATCCCCGTCGTCTTCGACCCGGCGGTAGACGTGTCCCGCCCCGCTTACCAGGCGATGCTCTGCCATAACCGGATCGACGAACTCCCGGCAGAGCGTTCGGCTCAGATTGCGCGCCAGGTGCCCAGACATCGCCCCTCCCACTCTCGTGGCAGTTGGTGCCTCGCCAAGCTGATCTCCCTCAGAATGCCTTCGTCCACATCTTGCGGCTCCTGCCGGTCGAGCCGGAATTCCGCCAACGCGGTAAGTGCATGGCATGCCCAGTCGAGTTCCTCGACCAAGGCACCGTCGAGGAACTCGTTGGTCGCGGCCATCCCGCCCGACAAGCACCGGGCCACCTCCGGCCGTAGCGACCGGATGCTCCGCCTCGACATCGTCGTGCCGGTACGAAGGTTCAACCGTGCTGCTGCGAGCCTATGATCGCCGAGATTCGTCGAAGGGTGGTAGCGCGGATGAGGGTCGCGATCTCCGGGACGCATGGGATCGGAAAGACCACCCTGGCCGAAGCGCTGTGTGCGCGCCTGCCGGGCCACGTCATGGTCGACGAGCCGTATTACCTCCTGGAAGAGCAGGGGTACGACTTCGCTCTCCCACCGTCATCGGAGGATTACCGGGCGATGTTGGCCTGCTCGATTCGGAGCCTGCAGTCGCCGTCAACATCCAGGGCCGTCTTCGACCGGACACCGCTCGACTATCTCGCATACCTGGCCGCCAACGGAGCGGACCCGGCGGAGCAGGCCGATGCCTCCACGTTGCGCGACACGCGGCACTCCGAGCGGTGGCGGACCGAACTCGGGTGGCCGGTGTTCCGCCTGGCCTCCAGCTGACGGCGACGAACTCCGTGGTGTACGTGTACTCACTTCCCCCGTTGACCAGCCAGTTCCGGATCTCCGCCGCACCCCGGTGGCTACGGCCCTCATCCGTCACCACCGCGTCCGCGGCGAACGCGCCGACGGCGGCGTCCGCCTCCCGGGCCTCATGCGTGGGAAGGAACCCCGTGATCGCCGCCGGCAGATCGTCCCAGTTCAACGCCGTTGCCCGCTTCGAGCGCATCTCCATGCCCCAACCATCAGGTCTCCCTCCGGGGGAGGGTCAAGGAGGCCGGTCGGAGTCACGCCGACCCCTGACGCGGGGGTCTGGGGACTGGCGGAGCAACCGCGCCGCGGAGTCCGCACGGCCCCGCATCAGTTCCGCACCGGCGAGGCTGCGGGCCGTGTGGGCGCGACCGAGATCGTCGCCTACGGCGGTGGCCGTCACGGTCCGCAGTCTTTTCCCGCCGGGGCTGCGGACGCCTGCCACGCCGGTGCGGACGGTGAACGCGAGCCCGGCGCGTCCGACCGGTCCGTGCGCGAGCCAGGCACGCGAGACCACCGGCTGAGGGCCGGGTCAGGCCTTCGCCGGCAACAGGATCGCGGAGGGGTGAACGCCATCGTGCAGGATCTCGAGGTGGGTGACGTGGGCGGTCGTGGCGGTCGCGACCGGCTCGTCCCCGCCGAGGTTGCGGGCGAACCGGGGAAACGCCCCGGCGGACACCTGAACGCGCAGGCGGTGACCGCGCCGGAAGACGTACGCGGTGGGGGACAGCTCCACGGTCACCTCGGTCGTGCCGTCGGGCCGAACGGTGACCAGGTCGTCGCACACGTTGATCGACTTGCCGCGCTCGTCGACGTCGCACAGCCGGACGAACAGGTCATTGCTGGGCCGGTCGGCGCGCAGCCACACCTGCGCCGTGACCTGCCCGACAACCTCCAGGTCGGACTCGAGCACCGGTGAGGTGAAGGTCAGCACGTCCGCCCGCTTCTCCAGCGACCGGTTGTCCTTGGGGCCGGGACCGTTACCGTCCAGCTTCGGCCCGCCCACCGACGGGGTCGGGTCGTTCGGGTCGTAGGTGAAGGTGCTCGGCGGCGAGGCCGGGTTCACACCCCGCTCCAGCGCGCCGCCGGAGCGCAGGTGCCAGCGCTGCCGCGGGTACCCCGCCGGCGGCCACTGGTCGAAGTCACGCCACTGGCCGACACCCATCACGAACAACCGCACCGGCGCCCGGTCGGCTGGCTGCTCTCCCCGCGCGAGCGCGGCCCCCCAATCGACCACCTGCTCGATCGCGGCGCCCATGCCGACGGGGTCGGCATGCCACCACGGGCCGACGGTCAGCCGGGGGTTGCGGCCGGCGGCGGCCAGGGCCTGGAAGTCGCGCAGCTGGTCGGTCAGGAAGATGTCGTACCACCCGGTGATCGAACTGACCGGCACGGTCACGTCACCGACGGCGCCGCTGTGGTCCTCGTCCTTCCAGTACGGGTCGTTCTGGTCGTAACGCACCGTCTCCTGGAAGAACGGCGACTCGCGACCGAGCAGCGCCTTGTCCACACCGGTCAACGGGAGCGTGTTCATCGCCGCGGCGACGCGCTTGCGGTCCAGGCCCAGCATGGACCGCAGCAACGCCCGCGGTCGCTCCTGCGTCTCGGTGTTCCACACCCAGTTGGTCAGCGTGTCGAGCTCGAAACGACCGGGACGTAGCAGGGTCAGCGCCAGCCGCGACGACGTGATGTGCGGAACCATCGCCTTGACCTGCACCGGCGCCTCAGCGGCGACCGCCCACTGGGTGTAACCGAAGTAGCTGGAGCCGGCCAGTACCACGCCGCCCCTGGCCCACGGCTGGTCCGCCAGCCAGCGCAAGGTGGCCAGCCCGTCCTCCCGCTCGTGCCGCATGGCCAGGAACGTGCCACCGGAGCCGAACGTGCCCCGGCTGCGCACCATCAGCACATGCATGCCGCGCTCGGCGATGGCCCGGCCGTACATCCACCCCAGAGGACCACCCGGCCCGTACGCGGTCCGCACCACCACGGTGGGCAGCTGCTCCAGCGGAATGCCGGCGGAGCCCGCGGGCGCCCAGTGGTCGGCGAGCAGGGTGACGCCGTCCTCGACCGTGATCGGGATGTCCCGTTCCACCGTCACCTCGCGGGTGACGGCCGGCGGAAGCTTCAGCATCCGCTGTCCGAGCCGACCGGCCAGTTTCGTGACGAAATCATTCTTGGGGCGGGTGCTCACGATGGTCTCCTGTTGATTCGGACGAGGCGGTGCGGGGGCCGAGGCGTGCAGCGGTCTTACGGGACGAGGACGACGCGGCCCTGGGCCGTGTGCTCTTGCAGCCGCTGGTGAGCGGTCGCCGCCTCCGCGAGGGGCAGCAACTCGATCTCGGTGTCGGCGAGCCCGGAGGACGCGGCGGTCAGGGCGGCGGCTGCGGCGGCGGGGACGGCTTCCGGGTGCGCCGGCAGGTAGCCACCGGCGTTGAAGCCGGCCACGATGACGTTGCCCTGCCAGATCGTGTTGCCGTTGACGCCGTGCTCCCACTCGCCGCTGGCGTTGCCGACCAGCAGCAGCCGGCCGCCCGGGGCGAGCAGTTGCAGGCTCTCGGTGCGGACCTGCCCGCCGACCGGGTCGACGATCACGTCGAACTTCTCGTCGTCGAGGACGCTCAGCATGGCGGCCGAGTCGACGATCTGGTCGTACGGCAGCCTGCTGGCGGTCGCCGCGGCCACCCGATCACCGCGCACGGTGCCGACCACCCGGGACGCCCCGAGCTGCTTGGCGACACCGGGGAACGCCGCCGCGAGCGCGCCGAACGCCCCGTGCACCAGGACCCGCTCCCCCGGGTGCAGCTGGATCGGGCCGGTGAGGGCGACATGGGCCATCAGCGCGTTGGGCACGACGGCCACCGCCAGCGCGGGGTCGAGGTCGTAGGCCTGGGTCGACAGCACCCTGGCCCGGTCGCTGACATACACCGATGCGTAGCCGCCGGTGGCCGACGCCGACAGGGTAACCACCTTCTCCCCGATCGTCAGATCGGTGACGCCCTCGCCGAGGGCCCGGACCGTACCGGCGACCTCGAGGCCAGGAACGTACGGCGGCTGCGGCAGGCCAGGCACACCGTCGTACAGGCCCTGCCGGAGGTAGACGTCGATCAGCCCGACCGCGGCGTGGGTCACGTCGATCGCCACCTGGCCGGGCCCGGGCTCGGGGTCCGGCAGCTCCGTGAGCGCCAGGACCTTCGCGTCGCCGAACTCAGTGACCTGTACGACCCTCATGATGACCCTCCCTGCTTAACGCACCTTGTGATGCGTTAAGCGGTGTCAGCATATGCACCTGGCGTAGCGCAGCGCAAGGTGCGTTATGGTGGGGTCATGCGTCAGCGGGCACGGTCGATCGACGACAAGCAGCGTCGTTCCGAGGATTTGCTGGTGGCCGCCGAAGCGGTGGCCCTCGAGCGGGGTGGCGTCCGGTTCGTGACGCTGGCCCCGGTCACCGAGCGAGCCGGCCTGCACCGCACGGGTGTGCGGCGCTACTACGCCAGCAAGGAGGAGTTGCTTCTCGAGCTGGCCGAACGCGGCTGGCAGCAGTGGAGCGCCGCGATCACCGACAAGGTGCGCGACAGCGACGGCCTCGGGCCGCGCGAGGTGGCTCTGGTGCTGGCCGACACCATCGCGTCCCTGCCGGTGTTCTGCGACCTGCTGACCCACGTGACGCTGAGCCTGGAAGGCGACGTCGACATCGAGCGCGCCCGGCAGTACAAGACCAGGGCCTTCGCCGCCTACGACGAGATCGTGGCCGCCCTGGACCGGGCGAGCAGCATGACCGTCGACCAGATCCAGGCGCTGCTGGCGGCCACACTCGCCTTCGCCGCCAACTTCTGGCAGGTGTCGCACCCCACTCCCACCCTCGCAGCGCTGTACGAGCAGGTGCCGGAATGGGGCCACGTCGCCTTCGACTTCCGTCCCCGGCTCCAACTGCTGCTGCAGTCGACCGCTGTCGGACTGGCCGAGACGCTCACTGCCACCTGATGAGGACGGCCGCGCGGCCTACCCGGCGTTGCCCTTCAATGCGCCCACACTGCGCCACACGTCCGATGACGTCGTCGAGGCGTCACACCCACCTGCAGCTGTCGGCCACCAGCGGCCGGATCGCCGATCCGATCGAACCGGGAGATCACCGGAGTCATCGCGGCGCGCCCGTGGACGTCGGTGCCCTGCGGAGCGATCCCGCTCCCGCGCTGGCCGATCTCGTCATGCATACCGCGCAGTTGGCGAACCTCGGCGGAGGCGATCTGGCCGACACACTCGCCGACCGCCACCGGGCCGACGCCGCGCGATACGCGCCGGATCCGCATTCGCGCAGCGGTAGACCACCAGCGGTACGAGCGGGCCACGCCTATCTTGCTCCCGGCTCCTCCAAGCGGCGGAGCGCGGCGTGTGACGGAGAGCCGGGTTCGGCGTGGTACATCACCATGAGCTGGCCGTCGGCGCCGTTCACCGTGAACTTCTCGTGTCGCAGCTTCAGCGGCCCCACGACCGGGTGGAGCATGTGGCTGAAGCCGCCGACCTTGGGCCGCACATCCTGTCGGGCCCACAGCCGGCGAAACCGGTCGCTTCGCCGGCACAGCTCGTCGACGAGTTCGTCGAGCCGTGGATCGTCGAGGTCGACGCCGGCCGCAGCCCGCAGCCCGGCCACCGATTCCGCCGTCGCCCTGTCCCAGTCCTGGTGCAATTGCCTGTCCCGGGGATCGAGGAACACCGCCCGGAGCAGGTTCACGCCGGGCCGGTACTGCGGAGACAACGCCCGGGCCAGGGGGTTCGCGGCGAGGACGTCCATGAAGCGCCCCTGAACGAAGGTCGGCACGGTCAGCTGTTCAATCAGCTCGGCCACCCCGGGCGGCACTCGTTCCTCCGTCTCCCGGCGGGCGGGGCGAGCGGCGGTGGCCCGGGCGAGCTGGTGCAGGTAACCGGTGGCGTCGGCGTCGAGGCGGAGGACCGAGGCGAGCGCGTCCAGCACTTGCGGGGACGGGTTGTGGTCGCGGCCCTGCTCAAGGCGGAGGTAGTAGTCCGGGCTGATCCCGGCAAGCAGGGCCAGTTCCTCGCGTCGCAGGCCGGGCACCCGGCGCCGGCTGCCCCGGGGCAGATCCACCTCCTCCGGCGTGACGAGCTGGCGACGCGCTTTCAGGTATGCCCCGAGCCGTTTCCTACCGTCCACCCACCGACCGTAGTCCGCTGCGCGGCGTGACCGCCGACTTCCCACCGCAGCAGGCACTCGGACCCGGATCCTCATCCTGGTCCTGACAGGGCCCTGCCTCACGGGGGCCTCCGATCAGGTCCCGGACCCGTTGCACCATGTGATCGGCGCCGCTCCCGGAGTGGCCGGAATCCGTCGGCGCCACCAGGAGGGAACTCGTGAGCACGTCCATCATCAGCCCTTTCACCAGGGAGAATACCGCCGACGAGGTCAGCGCGGGCATCGACCTCACCGGCAGGCGGGCGATCGTCACCGGGGGCGCGTCCGGCATCGGCGTCGAGACGGTCCGCACCCTCGCCCGGCGAGGCGCCGAGGTCACGATCGCGGCTCGGCGGCTCGACGCCGCGACCAGGATCGCGGAGGACATCAAGGCCGACACCGGCCACCCGAACGTGCACGCCGCCGAGCTCGAGCTCACCGACCGCGCGTCCGTGGCCGCCTTCGCCGATGCCTGGACCGGGCCGCTCGACCTACTGATCAACAACGCCGGAGTCATGATGATCCAGGAACTCACCCGCAACGCCGACGGCCGCGAGATGCAGTTCGCGACGAACCATCTCGGCCACTTCGATCTCACCACGCGTCTGCATGCCGCCCTGGCCGCCGCGCCGGACGGCGCCCGCGTCGTCAATGTCAGCTCCTCCGGCCATCTGTTCGGCCCGGTCGTCTTCGACGACATCGACTACCGGTTCCGGGTCTACGACCCGTTGTCGGCGTACGCACAGTCGAAGACCGCCGGGATCCTGTTCGCCGTCGGCGCCACCCAACGCTGGGCCGGTGACGGCATCCTCGTCAACGCCGTCAATCCCGGCGCGATCAGAACCGGTCTGCAGCGGCACATCGGCGGCAAGCTGGCCACCCCGCAGGATCAGCAGAAGGACGTTCATCAGGGCGCGGCGACCAGCATCTTCGCCGCGGTGTCCCCCCTGCTGGAAGGCATCGGCGGGCGGTACTTCAACGACAACACCGAGGCCGTCCCCGTCGACGAGCGTCCCGCCGACGCCCGGGTTCTCGTCACCACGGTCGCGAGATACGCCCTTGACCCCGAGGCGGCCGACCGGCTCTGGACGGCCTCCGAGCAGTACCTGAGCTGATCGGCCGTCAGACCGCGAAGTCAGGGAGGAGAATCCTGAACCGGCACACCGTTTCCACCGTCGGCTGGGTCGGCCTCGGCGACCAGGGCGCACCCACCACCTTGTCGCCGGTGTTGAGCGCGGAGATGGGGCGGCCGCTGCCGTCGGCGAGCAGCACCCGGGTCGACGGGTCGAAGCTGTGGCAGTTCTCCTGCCGACGACCCGAACCCGCCGACGGCGAGCCACCACCTGAGGACCGATCGACCGTACGCACCGACGAACCACCGCCACCGCTCCCGCCCCGGCCCCCGCCGCTCCTGGTCGCGGCGGCACGGGCCGAAGAGCCCCCAACAGCCTTCACCCCGCTGCCGCCAGGCATCCGACTGCCCAGGCTCGGCAGCCGGCCGGCCGCCCTGCCGAGCGCCCGGGTCCCGAGCGCTCCCCCGAGCCGCCCGAGACCAGCCGACGCGGCACCGTCGAGACCACCCTCGATCATCGTTCCGGCCAGGCCGCTCCAGGAGAACTCCTGATCACCCCGGGAGACGTCGACCATGTAGCCGGTTCCTGACGCGAGGGCCCCCGCGGCGGCGCCGGCAAGGATCAAGCATCCGACGCCGGTGGCGCAGAGGGCGCCGACGGCGAGGGCGCTCGCACGCTCATGGGACCTTCCATTGCTGTCTCCGGCAATAACGATTGGACGGCTCAATCCTCGACAGATGATTCACGTGATCGGTATACCGATCGAGTGGCTACAACGTCAGCCCGATCGGGGTATACGTGCGGCGCACCACGATTATCGAGGCCACAACCAGGCGTCGATCGCAAGGCAGTGAGACTCTTGCCTCCGTCGGCAGTGATCATGGGCGGCCCGGAAAAACTGCCCCTATGCTGGCCGCGAAATACCGACGATCCGATGCCAACACGAGGATTCGCGAATGCGCCGGGATTCTGCTCTGGACAACAACACGGCGTCCGCCGCGATCGCCGAGGAACAGGTGTTTCTCGACCAGGCCACGGCCCGGCGCGACAAGCTTGCCGACCACCTGCTGGCCGGGCTCTCGGTGGAGGCTCTGGACGCGCTGGAGCAGGCGCGGCTGCGCATGCTCCGCCAGCAGTACGACGATCTGCGCCGCGCAACCGAAGGGCTGGTCTTCGGCCGCCTAGACGGGCTGGACGGCACCGTGCGGCACATCGGTCGGGTTGGCCTCCGCGACGACGAGGGCGGCGAGGACGACGAGCCACTGCTGGTGGACTGGCGCGCCCCGGCGGCGCGGCCGTTCTACACCGCGACCGCCGTCGACCCGCAAGGCCTGGCCCGGCGCCGGCACATCCGTACGACGGGATCGGCCGTCGTCGGCGTGGACGACGAGCCCCTCGACGGGACCATCACGACGGATCTCGTCGGCGAGGGCGCCCTCCTGGCGGCCCTGGACCAGCGGCGCACCGGCCGCATGTCCACGGCGATCTCCACGCTGCAACGCGAGCAGGACGACATCATCCGGGCCGAGGCGAGCGGCCCGCTGGTCGTGCAGGGCGGCCCCGGCACCGGCAAGACCGTGGTGGCCCTGCACCGCGTCGCCTACCTGCTCTTCGCCCATCCGACGATGGCCGAGCAGGCGGTCCTGGTCCTCGGCCCCTCCCCGCGGTTCCTGGAGTACATCGGCCAGGTGCTGCCCGCGCTCGGTGAGACAGCTGTCGTCGCGGCGACCTGCGACACCCTGCTGCCCGGGGTCAGCGTGGGCCGCGACGAGAGCCGGGCGCTCGCCGAGATCAAGGGCCGCGCCCTCTGGCAGCCCGCGCTCGAGGACTATGTCGCGTCGCTGCTGCCCCGGGCCCGCGACCTCAAGCTGCGCTGGGAGGGCGAGTTCTACGTCATTCCCGCCGCGACGGTGGCACAGGCGCTCGCCGCGGTGCGCGGACGCCCGTACCATCCGGCTCGCCGGGTCTTCGCCGAGCAGCTGCACCACATCCTGGCCGAAGCCGTCGTCGATCAGCGTGCGGCGCTGATGAACGAGATGGAGGAGGGCTTCGAGGACATCCTGGCCCGCGTCGACCGGAGCATGCACTACGACCCCGGTGCCGCCGCCGGCAGCGACGTCGACGGCCTGCTCTCCGATGAGGAGGTGGACAGCCTTCGCCAGCGCATCGCGGAGAACGCGGCCATCGCCCGGTTCGTCGAGGCCTGGTGGCCCACCCTGGACGCCGAGACCCTGCTGCGCGACCTCCTGGCCGACGGTGACCTGCTGGCCCGGTTCGCCCCGCAGCTGTCCGCGGCGGAGATCGCCGCCGTCGTGGTCGAGCCCGCGCCGTGGGCGTCGAGCGACATCCCCCTGCTCGACGCTGTCGCCGACCTGCTCGGCGACAGCGACGCCCCGCAGCAACAGGGCGAGTTCGTCGCCGACCGCGCCCGCCGGCAGCGCGGCTGGGTGTACGGCCACGTCGCCGTCGACGAGGCGCAGGAGCTGTCCGAGATGCAGTGGCACATGGTCGTGCGGCGGTGTCCCAGCCGCTCCATCACCGCGGTCGGCGACATCGACCAGGCGGAGGCGGCGCACCGGCACACCAGCTGGGCCCAGGCGGTGCAGGCCGTTCTCGGCGACCGCTGGACCCCTGCGGAGCTCACCATCTGCTACCGGACGCCGCGCGAGGTCATGGAGCTCACCGCACCGGTCCTGCAGCGAGCCGGCAGCCACCATGCGCCGCCCCGGGCCGTACGCGCCTCCGGCATCTCGCCCTGGGAGCGCACGGTGATGCCCGCCGAGCTCAGCGACGCGGTCGCCGAAGCCGTGCGCGAACTGCGCGAGCGATGGCGCGGTGGCACGGTCGGCGTCGTCGCGCCGGTCGGTCGCATCGCCGAACTGCAGGCCACGGTGGATGACGACGTGCCGGTGCTGTCCGCGGCCCAGTCCAAGGGCCTCGAATGGGACGCGACCCTCCTCGTCGACCCCGACGGCATCACCGCCGAACCACGCGGCTGGAACGGCCTCTACGTGGCACTCACCCGCTGCACCCAGGAACTCGGCCAACTGGTGCTTGCGTAGCCACACTGCTTCTCAGATGGTGATGACGTCCCGCACGCGCGAGGGCCTCCCGCAGTCCGGCGTGGTGTGGGCGTGCCTGGCGGTGTCGTCCCCGCAGACGCGGGGGTCTCTCGCGCGACGTGGCCACCAGCAAGGACCTGGCCGCGTCATCCCCCGCACGGGCGGGTGGCTGGCACGGCTGCGCGGTGGGCGCGCGGCTGTCCGGCGGCGTGCGGCAAGCCGCCCCCGGCCCGAGAAGCCGGGGGCGGCGGTGTTCTCGTGGTTGGCCGAGGTGACCGCCCAGACCACCGTCTCCTCATCGCCGGAGGTGGCGGTCGGCCCGCCGTCGGGGGTGGCGCGGTCGGCCCGCCGTCCGGCGCGTCGTGGTGACCGGCGGTGGCGAGCCGGTGCAGATAGTCGGCCTGGAACCGGGTCAGCAGGTGATGTCGGCCGGGAACAGCAGGTAGCGGGGCATGCACCGTTCCTAGCCGACGCAGCCCGCCCGGCTCCGCGCGGGGTGGGTGGGGGCGGCACCCGCCGGTGCCGCCCCCACCCGCCGGTGTCAGCCCACCACGGAACGCAGCGGGATCTGTTCGGCCCGCAGGGTCCGCACCAGGTCACCCAGGAACGGGTGCTCGTCGATCTGGAGACCCTCCGGGTTCGGGATCACCAGGTACGCCGAGCCGTGTGCCACCGAGACCCGCGCGGTGTCGGTGTACCGGTCGACGACCGCCTCGGTGCGGGCCAGGTCGTCGGCCGCCACCTGGATGGTGAACGGCCGCCACTCGCCGCCGAGGTTCTCGGCGACCGGGGTGGCCGCCGCGGCGGCGCGGTCCGGGTCGACCTGGACCGGCGCGGTCCGGGCGGCCGTGCCGCTGCTCGGGTACAGCAGCGCGTTGGCCACCAGGTGCAGGCCACTCTCGTTGTACGCCCGGAACAGCGGGTTGAACGCGAACAGCACCGCCCGACCGGCGCCGGTCGGCTCGTCCACCACCGCGACCGTGTCCTTGAGCGCGTCACCCTGCACCGTGTAACCGTTGGCCCAGAAGGTGTCCCCGCTCGGGTAGCGCAGCACGTTGCGGCCGGTGCTGCTCGGGGTGAGGATCGGGTCGTTGTTGTTGAACTCGAAGTCCTCCGCCGGCCGGCCCAGCCCGACCGGGCTGTCGGCGTCCACGTCGACCCGCAGGTGCGAGCCGATCACCGTGTAGCCGGTCGGCTTCGGCTTCTCGGTGGTCGAGGTGAGACCGGCGGCGCGGGCCATCCGGGTGCCCTCGTTGCGCAGGCCCAGGTAGGTGTGGCCCTGGGCGATCCAGTTGCGCAGGTTGGCCTGCCCGGTCGCGGTCAGCCCACCTGTCGCGTTGCTGCCGTCCGGCACCAGCAGCACCGTCCGGCCGGTGAAGGCGGGAGTGTTGTCGTTGATGTCGGCGGTGGTGACCGGGGTGAGATCCAGGCCCCACCGCTTACCCAGCACGTACCGGGCCTCGCCGTGCGAGCCGGAGGTGGTGGAGATGCCGGTGCCCTGGAACAGGCCGACGTCCGGCCGGCTGATCGGGGTGCCGACGGCCGCCGTGGTGTACGGGGTGAGGGTCACCCCCAACTTCTTGGCCGTGGTGTTCAGCTCCGGCGTCAACGCGCCGGCCGGCATCCCCACCTGGCCGTCGTCGAGGTCCCGGACCAGGTTCACGCCCCGGCCCAGCAGGGTGAAGGTGAACTCGGCCGCGGCGGCGGAGTCCAGCTCGTAGGTGTAGGAGCCCTTCAACGGCGGCGCGGCCAGGATCTTGCCGCCACCGGTGTTCTGGATCTTGTCGATCAGCTCCGCGTTGGGCTTGACGTCCGCGCCGGTGTAGACGGCGTTCACGCCCATCAGCAGCGGGTTGCTCCACGACGACACGTCATAGAAGTACGGGAACGGCGTGTACGGGTCCTCACCCATGATCGCCTGGATCCAGTGCTTCTGGGGCTGGTTCATCGGAATCCAGTACGACCCGACCGGCACGGTCAGGTTGGTCGCCGACCGGCCACCGAAGAGCTTCGCGCTGGGCAGCTTGACGGCCTTGCGGACCTGGTAGACCTCGACGTCCATCCGGCGCAGCCGCTCGACGAGCTGCCGGGCGTCGGCGAGCTGCCGGTCGGGCAGCAGGAAGTACGACCGGACGGTCTGCGCCGGCACCGGGAACTGGACGGTGTTGGTCGGCTGGACCACCTCGTTGGGCTCCAGCGTGCCGGCCCGCCCCTGGGCGAGGGCGTCCTTCCAGACCTTGAACCAGCCGTTGAGCACCTCACGCTTGTGCGCCGCAGCCCAGCCCAGCGTCGACCACTGGGTGTGGAACTGCTGCTGCACCCGGTCGGCCACGGCCGACGAGCTGCCCTTCTCGAAGGTCATGCCGGCGGCCCCGAAGCCGGCGGCCGGCACCGTGTCGCCGTACCCCATGAAGAACAGGTCGTAGGTGG
Organism: Micromonospora sp. DH13; assembly: GCF_020873825.1. Taxonomy (NCBI): domain Bacteria; kingdom Bacillati; phylum Actinomycetota; class Actinomycetes; order Micromonosporales; family Micromonosporaceae; genus Micromonospora; species Micromonospora sp. DH13. The sequence goes on along the minus strand of NZ_JAHWGR010000019.1, from coordinate 36,530 downwards.
AGTAGTTGAAGTAGCACTCGGTGGTCACCGCGCCGCCGCACGCGCCGTTGTAGCCGAAGCCGGCCTTGTTGGCCTCACCGATCCGGTTGATCCAGTCGACCGCCTCGCCGGAGATCTCGTGGTGGATCGGGTCGGCGTTGGGCGGGAAGAAGTACTGCCTGCCGCCCATCTCGTGCGCGTCGATGAAGACCTGCGGCGGATACCTGCGCATCAGTTCGAGCTTGCCGTCGGTCTCCTGCTGGGTCCGGGCGAACCAGTCCCGGTTCATGTCGAAGCCGTACTCGTTCTGCCGGCGGCTGGCGTCGCGGCCGTCCGGGTTCTGCGTCGGCACGATGATCGTGATCAGATTGTCGTTGCGCTGCTGGACCTCGCAGGAGAGCCCGGCGGCCAGCTCGTACAGCGTCTTGAGGGCGGCGTCGGTGCCGCTCTTCTCGCCGCCGTGCACGTTGGCGGTGACCCAGACGATCGCCGGCGCCGCCTCGGCGATCTCCCCGGCCTGCTGCTGGTTAACCACCCGGGGGTCGCGCAGCGAGCGGACGTCCTCGGCGATGCCCTTGAGCACGGCCGGCCGCACGTTGCGCTCGTTCGACACGATCGCGTACGGCAGCGGCTGGCCGAGCACGCTGGTGCCCATCACGCCGGTGACGACCCGCTTGGAAGCGGTGTCCACGGCGTCGAGGTAGCCCCGCACCTCCTCGTTGGTGACCACCCGTTCCTGGCCGGTGCCGAGCGGGAAGCCGAGGTAGCTCTCCGGACTGGGCACCGAGGCCAACCGGTCGGTGGGATCGGTACTACAGGTTGTCGGGGGCGCGGCGGCGGCCGAGGGGCCGACCACCAGAGGGGTCATTCCGGCCAGTAGTACGATTGCGGTGGCGCTCGCCAGCCGTTTACGGGAATGCAATGTGGAGCGGAATGGGGCAGTTCGCATGGTGTCCCGTTTCCCTTCCCGGGAAATGAATCAAGGGTGCCCGGAGCGTATGACCTGCGCTTTCGGGTGGTCAAGATTCACAACCGGCGGCCGGTACACGATTCGTCAACTGCCACACACCCGGCCTAATGTGGGCGTTTGGTGGCGAGTCTGCGCGTCCACCGTGGACCCGGCTTCCCGGTGCCGGCGGTCCCGGCCCACCGACGGCGGGCCGGGACCGGTCGATCAGCGCACCCGGACGAACACCGGGTTGGAGTAGAACCACAGATCGCTCCACGGGCTCTCCAGCCCGTCGGCCAGCGGCTCGGCCTCGTCGGTGCTGGTGCCACGTACCCGCAGGTAGCTGTCGGCCCCGACGTCGCGCAGGGTGTGCCGGATGACGTACTGGGCACCCTGCTGCCGCCAGTCGCGCGGACCGAAGCGGGCCACCGCGGCGGTGGTCGGGTTGGTGTCGGCGTCCCGGTCGGCGCTCGGGCCGGTCACAGCACGTAGGTCTTGCTGTACTCACCCGGCCGGAAGTCGCTGCCGCCCCGGGTCCAGTGCACGTGCGAGTCGGAGATCGCGGTGTTCCACCAGCGCCGCCCCTCGCCGAGCAGCGCGTCCCACAGCCCGCCGACCCGGGCGGTTGCCTGGTCGTAGCCGCCGTAGGTGGGGTGGTTGCCGTAACCGCCCCGCGCGCTGCCGTTGAGCGGGCCCGCCTGGTGGCCCGGGGCGCACTCGAAACCGACGTACACGTCCGGGGCCGCGTCGTTGCCGTTGCGGAACTCGTGCGGGAGATCCTGCCCGTACACCCCGAGCCCGGTCGCCGAGCGGGAGGTGTGGTGGGCGATCACCAGCGGCTTGTGCGGCATGTTCCGGGCCACCCGGAGGAACTCCACCATCTTGGCCTCGGTGTCGCGGCCCGGGTCCGCCGGGAACGGGTCCCGCTTGGCGAACCGGCTCTCCAGCTCGAAGAGCTGCTTCGCCTCGTCGGTGTGCCGGGGAATCATCAGGGCATGAGCAGGTCTGGATCCGGGAACGCCCAAACGTCGGCGGCGCGACCCCGAGTCGGCGAGATCGGTCGGGACAAGAGCGTCGGCCGACGCCTGCGGGTCGGGGACGTCGACGAGAGCAACGTGTGGGCCCACGTCTTCCACGTCCGAGCCCACGCCAATACCTCCGACAGTTGGAGACACAGCGTCACCGGAACCGGACAAGACAGCGAGCTGCAGTTCTTCTGCCGGTTCGTCGCCCTGCCCCTACTGACACACCTCGCAGACCACCAGGACGCCCAACTCCACCGCATCAACCCCGGCTGGACCACAGGATCCCCTCACAAACCGTAACGACGATCGCGCGCGGAATCGCGATTACAAGCCGGTTGCATCACCCGACCCTGCCAGTCGGGCAGGCCAGTTCGAAGCGTGTCTCGGGCCAGTGGCGCGGAGCGGCAGTGGCTACGGCGCGATCAGGGTCCAGGCGCTGATTCCGCCCAACACGATCAGGGCGGGCACGACCAGGAGCAGTTCGGCGGCCGAGCCGGTGCGGAAGCGCAGCGGGGCCCACATGCCCAGCGGCGCCCACCGGCAGCCCCGGATCCGGATCGGCCACAGCAGCGGCACCCGGCTGAAGGTCAACGCGTCACCGAGGGAGTGCACCAGACAGCCCAAGCCCAGTGGCAGACCGACCCACCACCATCCGGCGACCGGGCCAGGCAGCGCAGCGGCCATCACCCCGACGAACAGCCCGGCCGCCGCCGCCCCGTACGCGCCACGGGTGCGCCTGCGCAGGACCCCACGCGCGGCCAGCGCCGCGGCCAGCCCGGCGACCACCGCCGCGGCGACGTCCCCGCCGACCCAACACGCCAGCGACACCAGCAGGCCGGCGGCAACCGCGAACAGCAGCGTGTGCGTGACCGCTCGGTGCCCGCCCCTGCCCACGCAGCAGCGGCAGGAGGCCCCGCGCAGCGCCGCCGCGCCCGCCGCCGCGCCCTGGGCGACCAGCCGGGTCACCGGACCCAGCGACCGGGCGACGACCGAACCGGGATGGTCGACGTCCGGCAGCAGCGCCCCACCAGCGGTGACAGCCGCGCCGACTACCACAGTGCCCACCGCCGGCCGCGCCTCCAGCCCGGCCGCCACCGCGCAGCCGCCCAGCCACACCACCGCCCCGGACAACGCGTGAGAACGCCCCATCACCGCCGCGCCACCACCCTCCACCATCGACACGAAACGCGAACGAAGCATCGCAGAGAGCAGCGACACGCAGAAGCCCGCGCCGTCGTCTCGTCGACACCGGCCTCGTCGAGATGGGCGTCCAGTTCGGCGTCGAGGGCCGATTCGAGCACGGTGCGGGTGGTCCCCGCGAGGAGCCCACCCGGCCCGACCAACGACACCCCGTCGGCCTTGGCCCGCTCCACCAACTGCTGCGCGAACTCCGCTTCGGCCGCCGAGGGCTGCGGACGTGAAACCGTGTTCTTCTTGTCTGCCATGACGTGGTCCTTCCCGGACAGGATCGACGTCCTGTCCAACGGACCACACCCAGGCCACTACGCAGTCCCAGCACCGGACGTCTCCGACGTCCTCGAACGCCTTGGCGCCGACCGGAACGGACGCCCCACGCCCGGGGCTCACCACGATGACCATGGATGACAAACCTGGTTGCCGCCCCGGGTAATCGGGGGGTTTTCGGGGGGCGGTTCAAAACTCCATAGACGAAAGCAAAATCCCTGACCAGGGTTTCCGCTGGTCAGGGATTTCGTTTGTCGGGACGGCCGGATTCGAACCGACGACCCCTTGACCCCCAGAGATCCAGCCGATCTGTCGGCACCTGCCAGACGATGCCACACCGTGACGGATGTGCAGGTCAATGGCCAGGTGACTCCTGACCTATGCCAGCCCGTCCCCGACCGTCCGTGAGCCGGTTGTGAGAAATCTCGGCAGGTGAGGGCGCTGGGCAGCAAGGTCCAGCGCCCTCAGGCCAGCAGTCACCGATCGTCCGCAGACTCAGTCCTCCCCGCTCGGTTCCAGGAAGAGCCGAGAGGCCGTGCCCGTCGCTACTGCGGCGGGCGTCTCCCGCCGTGCAGCCGCAGCCAGCCACTGCGTACTGCCGGCGGGGTGCCGGGGAAGCGGGCGGCGCCGTCGGCCGGGGCGATGTCGAAGGTGGTGACGTCGGCGCCGTCGCGTTCCGACCAGGACCAGGTGCCGCCGACCTGCGGAGGCCGGGGAAGCACGATCGCGGGCCCTGCGGCAGAGGCTTGCAGGTCGGTCAGCAGCGGGCCGAAGCGAACGGTCAGCGCCATCGCCGCCAGCGCGTCGGCGACCAGGCGTTGCGGCAGGGTCAGGGTCGTCACCGGCAGGATGTCGGTGACCAGGTGGACGGGCAGCCGGGGATCCATCAGCACGATGAGGTCGGTGCGCTCCGCGTCATCGAACCTGACCGCCGGGAACGAGTCCGGGTCGATCGGCCGGACGTAGTCGGTGGTCAGGCCGGACGGTCGGTAGGCCGCCTGGAAGTATCCGCCGTCCGGGTAGGAAAGGTAGCCGATCAGGCCGTCGCCGCGCAGCGCGGCGTCGCCGACCCGCACCGGGAAGACGTGGGCGGACACCGGCGACGGGACCGGGTCGAAAGTGCGCGGCCACTGCGGGTCGGTGCGCGGCGGCCGGGCCGACCTGCCGTGCAGCGTGGCGCAGACCAGTGCCAGCGGACGGCCGGCCAGGGCCGCCAGGTAGGTCTCGTCGCCGCCGCCGGGCGGGTCGATGGTCCACAGCGTGGCGTCGACCGTGCGCAGCAGGTCGGCGAAGGCCGCCGGGCCGGCGACGGTCAGGCCGCGCAGGAAACCGCCCAGCACCGGGAAGTCCCCGGTGAGCAAGTCGAGGGTGGGGCAGGCCGAGCCCGGGGCGGGCAGCCACGAGATCTGCGGCCCGGTCAGGCCGGCCGTCTCGGTCAGCTCGCCCAGGGCGGTGCCGTCCGGGGCATAGCAGGCGAGGGCCTCGTCGAGCGGGCTGGGCACGATCCAGGCGCACACCACGTCGCCGGCGACCCGGGCGTCCCCGCCCGGCCGGCTAGGTTGACCCGGTCCGGCCGGTGCGAAGCCGACGTCGAGCCGCGCCGGCTCCAGCAGCCGTGGCGGCAGCTGGATGAACGTCGCCACCCCGGTGTCGATCGACTGCTGCGGCACCATCCCCTCCGCGATCGTCGGGGTGAGCGCGTCGGCAAGCCTCCCGTCGTACACGTCGATGCTTTGCCCGAACCGGTCGACCACCCTGACCTGCGCGAAGGCGAACTGACCGGCGCGCAGGGCCTGGAATCCGCCGGGCTCGGGCGGGCCGTAGGTCACCGGCCCGTCGACCATCGGCATCGCGACACCGCCGCCGCCGATCAGCTCGGCGATGCTCAGGCCGGTCGCCGGGTCCACGTCGGCGGCGTCCGGGGTGCGCAGGCTCGCCGGACTACGCAGGGCCAGCTGCTCGTTGAAGCCGCTCAGGGCCTGGGACAGCAGGTCCCACGAGTCGACGGAGGCGGCGAAGGACGACAGCGCGGTCCGCGTGGGCTCCGGCAGCGTGGTCAGGTAGGTGTCCAGGCGGGCCTTGAAGGTGGCCGAGGGCTGCGGTGTCAGCAGGCTGCGGCCGCTGATGCTGAACGGGCGCCCGGGCTTCTGCCCCGGTCCAGGTCCGGGGTACGTCCAGCCGGTGGGCCAGCTCGCGTCGTACGAGGTCCCGTCGAAGGTCCACAGGGTGTCCAGCGGCAGTGGGTAGTAGGTCGTCTGCCATTCCAGGAACAGCGGTGCCCAGGGCTGCGACCAGCGCTGCGGCAGGATCGCCGGCAGTGTCCCGGTCACACCGGAGCCGGCCGCCATGAGCTGCTCGGCGGCGGTGGTCAGCTCGGCCGTCGCCCATGGCAGCCCTACACGCTCGGCGGCGATGGCGGCGACCTCGGCGGCGTGGGCCGGGTCGAGGAGGTACGCCTCCGCTTGGAGGGCGACGAACGCCGCCGCCACCGGGACCCCGCCGTGTTGGTCGGTGAGGGGCACGATCCCCGGCGCGCCCGCGACGTCGCTCGCGTTCACCGGGATCTGCACCCCGGGCGGCGGGATCGGACCGGGCGCCGAGCCGTCCGGCAGCCGGCCGTCCGGACCGACCAGCCCGGCCAGCGGCAGGGTCAGCGCCGTGACCAGCTGACCGGCGAAGCGGCACGGCAGTAGCCCGTCCGCGCCGGTGCCGAGGTTCTCGTCGAACGTGCCCGCCCGCACGCCCGCGATCACCACTACCGGGTCGGCCGCGCTGCGGAACGACGGCAGGTCGGCGCGCTTGAGCACGGTGTGCGGGGGCAGTGGGTGCCGCGCGGTGTAGGCGTCCATCGCGGCCGCCAACTCCTGCTGCGAGGCGCCCCACGGCACGTCCGTCCGGGCCCGTTCGACCTCCCGGCGCAACGCCGCGACGCGGCCAGCCAGGCTCTCCGGCCGGCCAGGGTCGAGCTCTGCGGCGAACCGGTCGTCGGTCAGGCCCTCGGGACGGTATTGCAGGGCGTTGTACCGGCCGCGCTTCCACCACAGCTCGTACAGCTCGCGTTGCAGCGCGGCCAGCCGGCGGGCGGCAAGATCGTAGCGGGCCTGCGCCCGGTTCAGCTCGGCGAGCCAGTCCGGGTCGGCGGTGCTCGGCTCTGCCGGCGGCCCGGCGCCGTCGGGCTGCGCCGCGACCACCTGCCACACCGATCCGCCGGGGCGCGCCGTGAACCAGGCGTCGTGGATGCGGGTGGCGAGCAGCGCTGGGCCGTCCGGCTCGTCGAGGGTGTGCAACAGGTCGTACTGGAAGGCTTCGAGCAGGTCCGGGTCGAGTCCGGCGTCGGGTTGCCGGGCGGCCCGGTCGCGGATGAGGGCGGACACGGCGTCGACGGAGGTGTTGCCGACGGCCAGCGCGGCCGGGGCCGGGCGCGGCGCGGCGAACGTCCGCGAGTAGGTCAGGGCGCGGATCGCGCCGTGGCAGACGGTCGTGTCGGCGACGCGCCCGGCCGGGTCCGGGCCGACGGACCAGCCCAGCTCGGCCAGCCGGGCGGCGAGGCCGGCGGGCTGCCGTGCCGGGGCCAGTACGTCCGACGCGGGGTCGGCGTACCAGCCGACGACCACATAGGACAGCGTCGACCCGTCCTCGACGTCGTCGGCCGGGTCGTGCAGCGAGAACACCCCGACGGCGTGCGGCTGATAGGCGGCGAACGTGATGTTGCCGGGCGCGACCGCGGTCAGGAACGGCGCCGGACGCTCGGCCGGCTCGCGCCAGCCGGCCAGGGGCAGCACCCGGCCGATCCGGGTCGGCGTCGGCGTCCGGGCGGCCGGGTCGAGGTACGGCGAGGCTCCGTCCGGGCCGAGGTAGTCGCTCTCGACGACCCACCCTCGGGTCCGGACCCGGTCGCCGGGCGCCCGATCCACTCGCGTCGCGCTGCGGGCCACCATCCAGCGGTTCGGCGCCAGCGGATAGGCCGTCGTGCCGTCCGCCGCGTCGTGGTGCCCGGTGCGCATCGCGGCGGGCAGGACCCACTGCAGGTGAACCCCGTCGCTGTCGGCGTCACCGGCCCAGTCCAGCCGGGGCTCGGCGAACGCGTCGGGTTCGGGCGAGCCGAAGCCGGGCAGCTGGGTGTAGTCCATCCGCCACCGCCGGAAGCCCTGGGCGCGTACGCCGGGGTTGACCTGGAGGGCCTGAAGCTGGATCGGGACCAGCAGGGTGGTGTCCACCGGGCTCACGTCTCTCTCGGCGCTGGGGCGGTGTGGTGGAGGGTGAGCTGATGCGCCGACGCGAGGAGTTCGGTGGCGAACAGAGCGGGGCCCATCGGTACCTCGGTGCCGGGCAGCAGTTCCGCCAGCCGGGCCTGCAGGGCGTCGGCGAGGTCGTGCACCCGCAGGACCGACGGATCGCCCGGGCGGGTGAAGGCGGCGTGCAGGCCGGGCTGCCCGGCGGCCGGGAACCGGGCGTTCAGCTCGGTGCCGTCGGGCCGGCGCAGGACCAGCCCGCCACCGCCACCCTCGCCACTGCCTTCGCCACCGCCAGCTTCGCCACCGCCGTCGCTGAAGCCGAAGTGCAGGCCGTGCCAGGGTTCGGTCAGCGTCACCGTGTCCGGCACGCTGTCGAAGAGCGCCAGCAGCACGGTGTCGGAGAGCCGGTCCAGCCGCAGCAGCGGCACCGGCCGGCCGCCGGCGCTGGCCTCGACGGCCAGGCCGGGCCAGCCGGCGACCACGGCCGAGCGCAGCAGAAGTCCGGTGCGCTGCTGTGGCAGGGGGATGGCGTCGGGGCCGGGGTCGGGACGGTCCGGCCTGCCGGGGATGTCCGGCAGGCCCCCGGAGCCGGGCGGCCCCTGCGGTGTGGTCGGGGTGGGGGGCGTGGGCGGGGTGGCCAGGCCGGCCGCCGTGGAGGCACCGGTTCCGGCGGCCTCTGCCCCGCCGGTGGGTACCGCCAGGTCCGGCCGGTTCCGGTGGTCCGCGCGTACCGCACCCACCTTCGCCGCGACGATCTCGACCAGCGGCCGGCTCATCGCCTGGTGCAGCTCCAAGTCGCGGCTGCCTTCGACGCCGATGCTCAGCGCACCGTCGATCAGGGCCGCGATCCAGCCGCTGTCGAGGTAGAAGAACCGCATCGACTCGACCGGGAGCATGCGTTCGTCCGGGATCAGGTGCCGGAACGGGATCCGGTGCAGCAGTGCCAGTTCGGCCAGCCAGCCGGTGGCCGGGTCGGCGGCCGGGCCGCGCGCGTGGTCGGCGAGCAGGTCCTGGACGTCGGTGCGGGAGAGCAGGTATCGCAGCTGCTCGACCGGGTCGAGCCCGTCCCGGCCGGGCCAGCCGGGTCGGCCGGGGATGAAGCCGGTCGGCAGATCCGGGTCGGACGGTCGCGGCGGGGCTGGCGGCTCGGCCGGCTCGACCGGCTCGGCCGAAGACAGGTGTGCCGCATCGAAGCCCTCATCGAAGCCACCGCCGCCGAGGTACAGCGCCGACGGTGGTGGCAGCAGGCCCGCGATGACCGCTGCGGCGGCGGTGCCCGGCGACACCACCATCGGCGGGCTCGGCGGTGCGGGTGGGCCGGTGAGTACCGAGGTCAGCTGGTCGCCCATGCCACCGGCCAGCAGTTCCCCGAACGCGTTGCGGCTGTGGACGGCGAGCAGGTCGGCGGCGCTCACCTCCGGACCGGGTGGCGGCGTGGGAGCAGGCGGCACCGGCAGCACCGGCCTGAGGTTGGCGAACAGCGGCGAGCCCGCCCGCGCCTGGAGCTTGGCCACGATCTGGAACGCCGAGCGGCGGGCGTTGACCATCGCCACGGCGAAGCCACGGTCGGCCAGCGCCGCGAGCCGGCCGGCCTCGAACGCCACCGCGTAGGAGACGTCGAAGACGCCGTCGGACTGCGAGTAGACGGTCACCTCGGAGGCGGTCGCGTAGTGCGGGGTGCCGTCGGTCGGACCGGGCAGCGGCTGTGCCGGGTACGGCGTGAACGGCCCCCGGTACCAGGCGAAGGTCTGCTCACCGGTGGGTAGCCGGTAGTCCAACGCCGCGAAGCCCTGCCGAAGCCGGGTCAGCGCCGCGGACGGCGGTGCGGACGGCGGCACCGGGATCCGCGGCAGGAGCGCCTCGGGCCCGGCGGACACGGCAGGGGCCAGCCCGGCCAGCAGCCGGCCGATGTCACCGCCGCCGGCCGGGTTCGAGGTGAACGACCACGAGGCAAGCACCGCCAGCCGCAGCCGGACGTCCCCACCGTCCCCACCGTCCGCCGGGGCGCCGCCAACACCCGGCAGGTCGACGGCGTGGCCTTCGAGCGAGACCAGGCAGGCGAGGTGGGCTGAACCGGTGCCGCCGCTGCCGGGCGGCGGGGCGGGCCGGCGGTTGGCGACGACGACGGCGTGCCAGCCGTCCCGGTCCGCCTGCCCGGCCGCGCGGGACGCGGTGTCCGTGCGCCGCACGTGTGCCAGCAGCCGCGCCTCACCGGCGGCCGGTGCGATGGCGGTGAACAGCCGCCGGTGCAGGCTCAGGCTGGTCATCTGCGTCGCGAGGACCTGCGCCGACAGCTTGTCGGCGGCGATGGCCGGCGGACGTTCGTGGGGGTCGGAGGCGTCCAGGAACTGCGCGACGGTCCCCGTGTGCAGCGCCGGGCCGGGCGGCAGCTCGTCGGAGCGCAGCAGCAGCAGCGCCAGCCAGGGCTCGGCAGGGTCGCTCGAGTCGGCGCCGAGGTGCCGCTCCCAGGGCAGGGTGCGCCGGTTGAGGACGATCGAGGGCAGGGTGGCGCCGAAGTCGCCGGAGCTGTTCGCCGGTGGGTACATCTCGCCGACATCACCGGCGTCGAGCACGAAGCGCGGGGCATCGACGGTGAACGTCTGGGTGCGCGGTCCGAAGTACGCTCCGGTGTCCACGCCGTCGACGCTCTGCACGGCGGACAGCTCGTAGGTCCCCGCGTCCAGGCCCGGGCGGTACCCGTCGTAGAACTGCACGGAGCCCGGCGGCAGCGGCTCGCTCATCGACGTTCCTCTCTCACTGGGTCGCCGTGCCGGCCCGTTCAGGGCGCGGTCCCGGTCAGCATCGGCTCATCGGTGAACAGCGACCCGGCGGCTGCCGCGAAGGCGTCGACCGGCCCGTCGGCCGATGGCGCGGCGCCGAGGACGCCGAGCGCGGCGAACAGCGCGGCGCGCGCCGCCGTCGCGGCCGGGCCGGCGATCTGCGCCGCGATCGCGCCGACCGCGCCGGAGTGCGTCGCCACTGCGCCGACCGGCTCGGCGGCGGCGGTCAGTGGCAGCGCGTCGTCGGCCGTGATCCGCGCTACGCCGAGGGTGCCGGCCGCGTCGACCGGGCCGCCGGTCCACCCCGCGACCGCAGGCGGTGCGGTGAGGGTCAGGCCGGTGAGCCGATCAGGGACCAACTGGGCGTTGCCGGGGTCGAGTGTCGAACCGTCGCCGGCGCCCCACAGCGCCGTGGGGACGTCCGAGGTGACGCCGGCAGCGTGCCAGCCGGTCGCGGTCAGGTCGATCTCGCCGGCCGTGCCGCCGGTCGTGCGCCGCAGTGTCACCCGCTGCCGCACCGTCAGGCCGGTGCGGCCCAGGGGTCGGACGTCCACCGGCGGGCCGGACACGGCAGCGGTCTGCGTCGTGGCGCCGAGCAGCACCTGGCTGACCGGTACCGCGTTGCGCAGGGTCACGGCGAAGCCGTCGGCGCGTACCGGCCAGGACTCCGGCCCGGCCGAACCTGTCGCGCCGACTGAGTCAGCCGAGCCGACTGAGCCGGTCTGCGGCGCGGCCAGTCCGGCCGCCGCGGTGAAGGTCGTGCTCGCCGTGGCGGCCGGCAGCAGTTCCTGGAACCCGGCCCAGTCCAGCCGGGTCTCCGCCGGATCGGCGGTGTCGGCCGCAGCACCGAAGGCCACCGTGAAGGTGACGATCCACAGCCGGACGGTGACCGTCCCGCCGGTGGGCGGACCCCACAGCTTCAGCTCCGCGCCCGCCTCCAGGTGCAGGGTCTTCGCCGTGAACAGCAGGTTGGCCGTGTACTCGATCCCGACGCTGACCCCGATCCGGGTCCGGAACCGGAACGGCGCCCACGCGACCAGCAGATCGGCCTGGGCCGTGAACCAGGCGGTCAGGCTGCCGTCGTGGTAGCGCACGTCCAGCGTCCCGCCGGCCATGATCGCCGACGGGGTGAGCGCGAAGTAGGCGGTGCCGGAGATGCGTACCGCCGCATCCAGCGACCAGGTGAAGCCGACCCGTGGTACGACCGGGTAGTGCTTCGGCGCGTCGAACGCGGGGTGGTAGCCGCCGATGGTGACCGCGAAGTCGCCGGCGTTGCGGTGCTCGCCGAACCAGGCGTAGAACGCGAAGCCGCCGGTGAGGACGCAGGCCGGGTCGAGCAGGTACGAGTTTCGGGTCAGCCCCGCGGACAGGGCGAAGATCCCCTCGCCGGGCCGCAGCACACTGCGGAGTTCGAGCTGCAGCTGCGCGTACGGGCGGGCCGCGCCGGTCGACGGGAAGCGGGCCGTGGTCACGCCGAGCAGTAGGACCGTCAGCGTGTTGCCGAACTCGACGGCCAGCAGGGCGGTCGTGTCGAACTGCCGGTACGTGTGGAAGCGCACCCCGACGGCCAGCCAGGTCTGCCCCGGCGCGGGGCTGAGCCAGGGCTGCGGCCCGCCGGTGAGGGCGGCCAGCGCCTGCGCCGGTGAGCCGTCCGCATCCTGTTCGCCGAGCCCGGCGACCAGCGGAAAGCCGGCCACCTCGGTGACCGCGGGAAGCCGGATCGTGGAGTTGTAGCCGAAGCCCGCCGCCAGCGCGGTAACCGAGAACGCGGGCGGACCCCCGAACCCTCCGGCGGCCCGCAGGAACAGGAACATCGACGGTTCGCCGTCGACCTCGGTGTACGAGCCGTAGGCCAGCGCACCCCAGGACGGCATCGAGACTGCGGCGCCGCCGTCGTACCGGAACGCGGCACCGTCCGTCGGCGGGACCGAGGTGAACCCGCCGAGGATCGCCAGCGGCGCGTTCACGTAGGACAGTGCCAGGCCGCGCACGTCGAACCGCGGCACGAAGCCGGCCACCGGCACCCCGATCGAGGCGCCCTGCAGGGCCAGGGACAGGCCGTCGGCCTCCAGCGAGCCGTCCAGGACGAACCAGAGGGCCGCGTCGCGGTACCGGGCGCCGACCCGGGCGATGGTGACCGGTCCGAAGGCCTTCTGCACGGTGAACCACACGGTGCCGTCCGCGTCGGTCGGCGCGGCGGCGACCACGCCACCCTGCCCGGACGACGGTCCGACGGTCGAGCCGGGCGGGGACGCCGTCCCGGCCGCCGGAACGGCACCGAGGGCGATCGGGATGCGTTGCGCGCCGAAGCGCAACACGGTCGAGAAGGCAAGGCCCGAGGTGGTGCCCTGCTCCGGGAACCGAGGCGAGCCCTCCCGGACGAGCGCGTTCGCCGCCTCGGCGAGGCGCGGGCCGATCGGCGCGCTGGACACGATCGCCTGGATCTCCTCGACCGCGCAGGTCTCGGCGCCGCCGAGAGCGCCGCCGACCAGCGGCAGGTCCGACAGCCCGATGGCATCGCGGACCCGCAGCGCGGCCAGGTAGTGCGGCACCGCGGGCCCGCCGTCATCCCCGGCCATGGGCAGGGCGACGAAGACCGCCGCGCCGTGCGCCGCCGACCGGGCCGCCACCATCAGCTGCCCGGCGGCCGAGTCGTACGCCAGGTCCGCGGCCACCAGGGTCAGGTCCAGGCCCGGCGGCAGCTCCGGCACCGGCAGGCCGAGGCCCTCGGCCAGCTCGACCAGGGAGATCGGGCGGTCGCCGGGGCCGGCCGCCCAGTGCGCGTCGATGCTCGTGTCGCTGCGGCTGTCGCGCTGGTCGAGCGCCACCGTACAGGTCATCGGGCCGACCGTCAGTGTCGCGCTACAGCGGACGGCGGTGTCGGCGACGTCGACGGTCAGCCGCAGGTCGAGGTCGGTGGTGTCGCCGACCGGGCACCGCAGGTGGGCGGTGAAGCTGAACGTCTGCTCGGTGTCGAACCGCACCAGCAGGTCGTCAACGACCAGGCCGGTCACCGCCGCCGGCAGCGTGAACGCACCGAACCGCGCGGCCAGGTCGGCGACGAGGTCGCCGACCCGCAACCGTTGCCCCCGGCCCGTGGTGCCGGTGAAGACCCAGACGTCGCCGTCGCCAGGGTGCCGCGCCTCGATGGAAAGGTAGGCGCCGGCGAACTCCAGCCCGCCGCGGATCGACCCGGAGTACCCGTCGGCGTCCTTGGCCACTGCGATGCTCAGGTCACGGAACCCGACCGGTCCGATCGCGAAGTCGTCGTCGGCGGCGGCGATCTCGAATTCATAGGCGCCTTCGGCCGGGTGCGCGGCCAGCGCCAGCTCGGTGATGACGATGTCGGGGAAACCGGTGGAGGCGCCGAAGCAGTGCTCGAACAGCGCCTTCAGGCGGATGCTCGCGCCGTCGGCGAGGGAGCCGGCGAACCGGAAGCCGGGTAGGAGCACGTCGACGTCGACGCGGACACCGGCGAGCGTGACGTGGCCGGTGATCGTGGCATTACGCAGCGCGCCGGCATCCGGGTCAAAGCCGACCCGGACGCCGTCGATGCCGATCTCGCCGAGGCCGACGGCCTGCGTACCGGTGTCGACCGCTGCCCGCAGGTCCGCGCCGCCGACGAACCCGGCGAGGTCGGCCAGGCTCGGCAGCGTCCCGTCAGCCGGGATGACAAGCAGCTGCCACGGCCGGAGCAGGCCGACGTCGACGGCGACCGTGTAGTCGCGCCCGATGGTGAGCGCGGCGTGCACGCGCGCGGCGAACCCCTCGGTCGAGACGCCGTTCGCGCTCGAGTGGGTCCGGGTGAGCATGACGCCGACGGAGCGCAGGACGAGCCGGTCCGGCACCACCACCCAGTCGACGGCCGCGCCCAGCTCCAGCACCACGGTCGTCAACGGTGCCGCGCCGTTGCGGGTCAGCAGGCTGAGCCCGTCGATGGTAAGGCCGGTGCCGAACGGCCCGCCGGCGGGCAGCCGGAAGGGCGAGGGTGCCCCGGTCAGCAGCGCGACGAGGTCGGCGAGGTCCTGCGGCGGGTGCCCGCCACCGCTCAGGGCACAGCGCAGCCCGCCGTCGTCGGTGAGCTGCCCGGTGACCGGCAGAGCCAGCGGACCGGCGTGCAGGACGCCGGCGATACCGGCGTCGACCACCGGAGGACGGCCAGCGGCGCTGCGGCTGACGATCAGCGTGACCGTACCGGGCTCGAGCGCGTCCGGGCCGAAGGCACTCACCGGCCACGTCATGCCCACCGGGCCGGTGACGGTCAGGCGCTGCGGCCAGGTCGCGGTGTCGCTGAGCGCGAAAGACGCATCGGCCAGCTCCAGCCGGGCGCCGGGCAGGCCACGCAGGAACGCGGCCAGCCGGGCGTCGTCGATGGTGCCCGGTTCAAGGACCAGGCGTCCCTGGGCTACCTGGGACTCCAGCCGGGTCTTGAGGTCCTCCAGCGGGAGGTGCGCGATGTCCATCCGTGTCCCCTCAGAAGGCTGTGACGGTGCGATTCATTGGGGGATGCAGGCCTCTGTCCCAATAGGTGACCGTGAACCGGCCGGTGGCCGGGACGGCGGCGGTGACCGCCACTATGGCGTTGTTCCCGGCGGCGACAGCCGGGGCGGCGGCGACACCGGCCAGCAGCGCGGCGTCGTGCACCGCCTGCCCGACGGCGGCCGGCACGGCCCCCGCTGGGGCCGTGCCCAGGAAGGAGGCGATACCGGCTGCAGCCGCAGCGACCGCGGCGGCAGCGGGCGGCGCGGCAGCCGCGGTCGCCGCCGCGTAGACGGCCGGGACGACGGCCGCCACGCCGCCGGCGACGACAGCCGTGCCGGCCGCGATGGCCGGCGCCGCCGCAGCCGCTGTGCCGAGCCCGGGTGGCGCGGCGAACACACTGCCGATAACCGCCCCGATCGCGTCCACAAGCGATCCGGCCTGGATCATCACGTCGTTCATGTCGTCCAGCAGACCTGCGGGCAACGGGGCGGCACCCGTCGCGTTGGCAATCTCGGTGACGGTGGCCGTCAGAGCGGCGCTACGCAGGCCGCTGGCGTCGTACTGCGACTGGACCGCCGAGACCTCCAACAGCACGTGGCCCCGTGCGACGAGGGGCGGCCCCGGTTCGCCCGCGGTCTGCCCGAGAATGCCACTCAGCGACGCCGGCGGGTTCACGTCCTGGTATCCGGTCAGGTAATGCGGGATCTTCCGCACCGGCGGCCCTCCGGGCATGGCCGGTCTGATGCCGTTGAGGGTATCGATGGTCCCGGCGGACGGGTGCCCATACTGGTTTTTCGTTCCGCACGAGATGATGACGGTCTCCGGCCGCATCCGGTCGATGAACGCAGGCCTCGACGCGGTGTCGGCACCGTGATGGCTGGCCTTCACGACGTGCACCCGGCCGCCGACTGTGTCGTTGGGGTTGAGGTACCGGCCGATCGTCCTCTCCTGGACGTGCTCGATGTCGCCGCCGATGTAGTACCTGAAGGTGCCGAACTGCACCAGGAAGGCAAGGCTCTTCTCGTTCTTGAGCTGCTCGGTCCCGGTCAGCGCGGCACCAGCCCGGAAGCGTGCGGTCCCCGCCGCGTCGCGCACGTACCGGTTCGCCGCGATACAGGTGACGGTGGGCGGCACGCCCGGCCGGAGCTCCGTGATCGGCTCCCCGGCCTCATCGGTCCAGAGGATCTCCCGGCCGACCAGCCAGTACGGGTGCCACCAGTGAGCGAGCGTTCCGGCGGCGATGACGGCACCGGCAGGAACGGCGAGCGGCGCCGGTGCGGGGATCGCCGGATTGCCCGGAACGACGACGCCGCCGCCGAACATCGCCGGCGGGGTCCGGACGTTGGCCACCGGTCCCGGGACCACCTGGTGGACCCCGCGCTGCTTGTTGACCGGCTGCGGGTCGCTGGCCACGTTGCGCGTCACCCTGACCCGCCCGGGTCGGCGCGCGATCGCCTGCACGTACCGCAGGTATTGGTCGTCGTCGGCGGACGTCTCGCCCTGGTCGTAGATATAGGTGTCGTCGTAGATCATGGGTGTCGCGAGCGGGCCCCTGTTCAGCAGGTAAGTGATGCCGAACAGGTGGTCCGCGTCGTAGTGCGTCACCGCGATCACGTCGAGCTGCCGTTCACCGAACCCGGTGCCGAGACCGTTCACGTTGTTGGTCAGGTAGCTGTCAACGATGGGGCCACTCTTCTGTCGACCGCCGTCGATGAGGCAGGTGCGGATGGTCGCGCCGTGTGCGTGGCCGACGCCGTCGTCGCGGGCCACGATCAGCGTCGAGTCACCGGAGGCCTTGACGTCGATATGATGGATCTCCAGGCTCCACGTCATCGGTGTTTCGCCGCCGCGGCGAACCTCGGGCACCTGCGTAAGCCGATCATGGCGAGCAGCCTAGGACATAGTGGATCGAGGAGTCGTCACCCTATCGGCTAGTGCTCGTCATGGTTCTAAGTAGACTTGACACCCGCCTACCAGCCCAGGACGAGCGGACGGGCTAGCACCACAACGGGTGGTCGCAGCCTGTCGGACGCCGGGCGTCTCTGCGGGTCATGGCTCTGGATGACCTCGGCAGCGGCGTCAGTCCCTGGCTGACTGCACCCCGATACCTGCGGTGATCACCTGCCGGCAAGGTCGACCACGGCTCCGACCTGCCTGTTCAAACGGGCCGTGCGGCGTTGGTATCGCTCCAGCACGCCTGGAAAACCTGCTCGCGGAAGGTGCGGCGGCAACCGCGCGCGGAACGCGCACGTGAGACGGAACAGTGAAAGAGCCCTAATCCGAGTAGACGGATCAAGGCTCTGACCTGCTAAAACTCTGTCGGGACGGCCGGATTCGAACCGACGACCCCTTGTTACGGAACGTAGCCAAATCGAACTTGTCATCGCTTGTCGTGAACTGCCGCTGAGCTGCACAAACACGGCCAGCCGCTAGTCATCCGTTGTTACTGATCGGCATCCTTGGACCGGGGTTTTCGAGGGGTAAACGGGGGCCCGGGTCGGCCATCACGACGGGCATGGGGTTCGTGTCGGTTGATTGACACGAACCGATGCCCAACTTGGATTGGGCCTGATTGGCGTCATCCCGCTCAACCGAGCTCAGCCTACTGGACTGGAGCGGGGCTCGAGCCGGTCGGCCCGAGCCCCGCCTCGAAACCAGGAAGGTCTTCTCGACGGCGATCGCTGGCAGGTCGGTTGACCTCGCGGCTGTGTCGGGTCGCTCAGCCCATCGGGGTGGCCTGCGCGCCTGGTGCTATGTGCCGGCGGAGTGCGGGGCTACAGCGAGTTGACGGTGCTGGTGAGCGCGTTCCGGCACCTACCGGTACGGCCAGCCAGGCGGCGGCGGGTCGTGAGGGTCCGTACCCGAGTACATGTGCTGCTTCCCCCGGTTGAAGCAGTCCAAGCACACCTCCCGGCCCGAGGCGGCACGGTACCCGCCCTTGGTACGAATGACTTCCTCTCCCAAAGACGACATGGCGGCGCATTCCCTCGTCTTGTGGGTGACACCGCTGTAGGTGTAGGTCGCGGTTCCGGTCGGCCGAGGCGCGTCGGCGGGGCCGCATACAGGGCACAACGTCATGCCGATGATCTTAAAGACCATCCACTGCGTCGTCGTGGCCGAGATGCTCGACGACGTAGCCAAACAGGTCGTCACGGACCGCGTCAGCGTCCCACAACAAACGGTTGAGCAGCTATTGCATCCGGTCTGGGGTCGCGTCACCGGCAGCCTCCGCAAGCGTCCAGCCATTCTTCGCCGCCAACGGCGGGGTCTGCTGCGCCGCCGGGTAGCTGCGGGCTGCCGACACGGCTCCGCACACCCGTGGCGATGCGCACGCCCGGCTACGGCTGGAGCACTAGTAATACTTGATTAAATTGTTGCGGGGTGTCGCATATAGCATGCTTTGGGGTTTCGGGCTGCTAGACATCGAGCCATTTTCATCCTGGGTAGCGGTTGGCTTCGACGTGGTGCAGCACGAGGATGGCCTGCACGATCGGGGTTGTTCGTCGTGGGCAGCAGCGCAGCTTGGCCAGGATCTTCCAGGCCTTGAGGGTGGCGATCGCGCGTTCGCCCCGGGCGCGGATCGTCGCGTGGGCGCGGTTGACGGCCTTCTGCCGGCGTGACAGCTTCGGCCCGAAGCGGCGCCGCTTGAACGGGGTGCGGACGCTGCCGCGGGCGCCCTGGTAGCCCTTGTCGGCGAAGGTCATCGCGTTCGCGTTGGTCAGCGCGTCGATGATGCCGTGGGTTCTGGCTGCGGTCAGGTCATGGACTGAGCCGGGTAGCGCCGGCGAAGCCCAGATCAGGCGGCCGGCGGCGTCGGCGATAACCTGGACGTTCATGCCGTGGTGCTTGTGTTTCCCGGAGTAGTACGGCTTCTGGTCGGCGACTCGGCCGATCGGAATCAGGGTGCCGTCGAGAATGGCGTACGCCAGTCGGCGGATCCGGTCCATGGCGGTGGTCAGGTCATCGGCGGTCGCCGCGAGTAGGGCTATCGCTTCCTGCACGTACCGCCATGCGGTGCTCACACCGACAGCGAACCCGGCAGCCAGCCGGGTGTAGGTGTCACCGTTACGCAGGTGAGCCAGGGCGAGCAGTGCCTGCCGTCCCGCGTCGAGGCGCCGCCACCTGGATCGGCGCTGGTTGCGGTGGCTGCGGATGCGGTCGGCCAGGTGGTGCAGGGTCCGGCTGGACAACGAGATCGTGGACGGGTAAGACAGCACAGGCGAGGCTCCCGGTCGGGGCATCGGGTTTGGTCGATTTGCTGTCTTGCCTGGAACCTCGCCCTCATCGATCGACGGCCCCCCAGCCGCCAGCGTGACCTGCAAGATCAGGTTGAAAATGGCTCAAAGTGCGTTGGGTTTCACGCGCTGCATGTCCGCTTAAGCGGGCGTGTCTGGCCGTTGAACTGCCGCCCGGCTACCTAGACTCTCGCCCGGTGGCCCAACTCGCGGACGGTGTCGGGACATGAGGGCCTGTCATAGCGCTGGGGGGGCTGGGGTCGATGAGTCATGCCAAGCTGGTCCGGGACAAGATTCCGGAGATCGTCCGCGAGCGGGGGGCGGAGCCGGTAACCAGGATCGCTGGCGCTGATGAATACCGTGGCTTGTTGCGGGACAAGCTGGTCGAAGAGGTCGATGAGTTCTTGGACTCGGAGGACCCCCATGAGTTGGCAGACGTTCTGGAAGTTCTGCTGGCACTGGCGAGTGATCTTGGCGTTGATCGAGACCAGCTAGAGAAGTTACGTATGGCGAAGGTGTCCGAGCGTGGAGGGTTCTCCCGTCGGATCGTGTGGTCAGGTAACACGCCCGCAGACGGTCAGGTAGCTCACGTGGGCTTGACCAGCAACGCTTGACCGGCGGTGGGTGAGGTCTTCAGCGGAATTTGCTGCGTGGTGGGTCGCAGTCCGGCCTGGTGCCCGAGGGCGATGATCTCCTCAGTTGGTATGCCCTTCTGGAACGTGCCTTTGGCCTCACTAGACCAGTATCCGTCGTGATGCGTTCGCCAGTTCGCCGAGATGGCCCGAGGATCGATGTCGGCTGGCGAGCGGGTGACGACGAACAGGTGGCCTCTTGGGCGCACGAATCGGGCGGCATGTTGGATCGCCTGGATGCGTTGCCAGGGGTCGGGTAGGACGTTGAGTACGAAGATGTTCGTGACCAGGTCGTACTGGCGTTCGGGTTCGATGGCCTGACCGAAGCCGGGGTGAGGGTCCCACCCGTCGGCGTCCAGTCCCGAAGCCCGGTAGTGATGGACGTCGCTACCACGCCCGCAGCCGTGGTCAAGGATGGTGGCGATGCCCAACTGAGGTGCGATGACGTCGACGACTATGCGGGCGAAGGGGGACGAGTGGGCGCGTGTCATGGCGGTCTTGTGGGGTTGGTAGTCGCTGCGCGTGTATAACGATTCGTCGATGGGTTCTGGTAGCAGTGCGAACAGGGTTTCCTGCTCTTCGTCGGTAGCTGGGGGGAGAGTGACCGGAGCGTCGATGAGGATGCCCGAGTGGTCGGTGAATGACTGCTCGCCCTTGCGGGTGGTGTGGTCGTAGCGCACGGTGATTGCCGGGTGTAGGTGAGCGGGGACTAGGGCCAGGTCGCAGCGGAACTGGCTAGGTGCCCCGGCGTGTTGTCGTTCGATGGTGAATTGGGGCGGGTCTGTCGCGGTGCTGTCGACGAGGTTGAGGTCTGCCAGCAGCGCGGACAGTGGTGCCCGGTCCGTGCTGTTGTTGAAGTTGCTGGCCTGGCCGTTGTGGAGTCCGTCTATCGGGCGTGGGGCGATGTTGAAGTCGCCGCAGGCGATCGTGGGGCGTCCTTGTTCGGCAGTGATGATCTTCTGTAGCTGGTCGAGCTGACTGCTACGGGTGGTGGTCGACCCGCTATCGAGGTAGGTGTTGTAGATAACGAGCCAGGCTAGTTCGAGGCGTTGGGCGAAGCGGTCGGGCCGGGAGGTAGGTGGGGTGGCGAAGCGTTCGGCGATCCAGCAGAACAGGTCTCCGTCTCCGGCGACCGGTCGGAAGCCGGCGAGATCGATCGGTGTCCGGTGGAGTGGCTTCCACGGTTCCTGGGCGATGAGCACGTCAACACGGTGGTGGTATAGCCAGGCCGTGATTTCGGCACGGGCGGCGGGGTTGCCGAGACGCTTGTTCAGGTTGATTGATGCCAGGCGCACGTGAGTTCTCCTGCGGGGTCACGAGTTTGCTGATCGGGTCTCTTCGGCGAAGGCGTGCCACAGCATGTTGAGGGGATGCGTGGGTGCGTACTGCTGTCGTTCGCCTTTGCGGGCGAACACGCCGGTGACTAGTTCGAGCATCGGGTTGAAGTCTTCGGCGAAGGCGACAAGCCGGAAGTCGGGGCCGCCGGGCAGGCGTCCTTCGATGGCGTCCTGCCCGATCGCCTCGGAGACGATCATGCAGCCGTGGGCCATGCCGGAGCGTAGTAGCGCTAGGCCGTAGTAGATGTCGTCGATGCTCGCGACGATGGTGAGGTGGTTGCGGTAGTCCGCGCCGTACCAACGTTTGAGGAACTCCACGATTACGCCGCCGGAGGGGATGACCAGCGGTACCGACGGTAGCCGGTCGACGCCGACCGCTTTTCCTGGCAGTTCGCGGCGGGGCAGATCGGTCAGCAGTGTGAGGCCTTCGCGATGCCATTCGAGGAAGTCGTACTGGTCGGGTACTTCGGCGTGTCCGGCGGCGGAGGCGAGTCCGCCGCACATCAGGTCGACCTCGTTGGTGTCCAGCCGCGTGAACGCGTCCTTCGTGCGTACGTGCAGGACTTTGAGTTCGATCTCGCGGGTGGTGAACTCGTCGCTGACGCGCTGCCACACCCGGCCCAGGAGTCCGAGGGTGAATTCGGTGGTTCCGACGGCGATCGTCTGGCCGAGTCGCCGGCGGGCGTCGTTGACCGATGCTTGCCAGGTTTCCAGCGTTTCGCGGGCCAGGTCGATGAACTGCTGTCCGGAGGGGGTGAACAGGAATGGCTGGCCACGGCCCTGTTTGATCACTAACAGCTCGCCGCACATCTGCTGGAAGTTGCGGTTGAGTGTGTCCAGTTGCTTCTGCACGCTGGACTGTTCCCGCCCCAACGCACGGGCGGCGCCCAGCGCCGAGCCGGTCTCGGCCACCAGCATCAAGGTACGTAGCTGGTCGAACGTGGTATCCAGCAGCCCAGGTCCGACTGCCATGAACCCGTCAGAGCCCGGCACGCTCACCCGACCGGTCCTGTCCTCCACGCCTCACCGCCGTTCACGCATCGGCGAACTGTTCCTTCGTGCAGTTGAAGTGCACCACATCGCAGTTGTAGCCGAAACCATCTCCGGATGTTCGGTAGTACATCTAGACGCATCGAAACGAACCAGGGAACATCTAACCATCAGTGCTCGTCCTATAACAGGAGGGAGCTGGTGGTGTTAACAGCAGGCGAGATCACGAGACTAATTGAGGCGGATGAGGTCGGCTGGCCCGGCAAGCTGCGCGGAGACGGCCTCCTCCTGTGCTTGGGCGCACCCGTGCAGTTGCTGGTAGCGACAGCGCCGGGTGCCATCGTCGACCTGGCAGACCAGGCCAGCATCAACCAGCTCTACCAGCCGCCCCGAAAGCGTTGGGACAGTTGTGAGATCCCGCCCGGAGGCATGGTGCTCTGCCAGGTGGACCAGCCCCTGCGACTCGGCCCGGGTCAGGCTGGCGCGATCGGTACGCTCTCGCATCTGGCCCGCGTCGGCCTGGCCACGCACGTCACCAGCCCCTGGGTGCTACCTGGTTGGAACGGCCACCTCACTCTCGAACTACACAACGTCAGTCCTGCCACGCTGCGCATTCGCTGCGGCATGCCGGTGGCCAGGCTGGTGCTGTTCAACATGGATGGTCCAATCACGCATGCCTCCGCCCATCCCTTCTACGGCGGTGGTGGGCACCTGGGCAGCCGCTATGCCGACGAGTTTCCCGCCCACGACTATCAGGGGTGACCGCATGGACTGCGTCTTCTGCGCCGAGTTCGCCAGCACCGGTGACGGCAGCCGGATCATCGTCGAGGACGGCGGTTGGCTACTCCTGCCCACTGTCGGCTGCTTCGCCCCGGGCTACTGCCTGTTCATGCCCCTCGACCATGTCGATGCCGCAGCGGACCTGCACCCGAACGAACTGGTGAGGGTCGAGCCGGCCGTCGAGCGGATGCGGGCGCGCATCGAGTCGGTGTTCGGTCCGACCATCCTCGCCGAGCACGGCTCACGCGACTGTCAGCTCGGGGCGAGCTGCTGCACCCATTGCCACCTGCACCTGGTCCCGGTTCCCGACCCGGACGCCGTCACCGCCGTGTACCAGGCCACGGGCGGAGACGGAAAGGCGTTGCAGGGATTAGCAGACCTGGCTTCCACCGCAGAAGGCCCGTACCTCGACCTGTCGCCCCGACCGGGCCAACACCTGTTCTGGCCCGCCGACAGCCGCTTCGCCCGCCAGTACGTCCGCCGCGTCTGCGCCCAACTTCACGGCGTCGCGGATCAGTACGACTGGCGCGGCCACCCGTTCAGCCACAACCAACGCCTCACGGCCGACATCCTGCGCGGTGTCTTCGAACAGCAGACTGCCTGAACGGGAGGCAGCGATGCGTCTCGGCCGGCACCCACTGCTGCACAGCCTCGACCGCGATCAACTGACCGCCGCAGCCGCCGACCAACGCTGGCCGAAGTGGTCGACCATGTGCCAACTACGCCTGCTCGGCAACCCCGTCCTCAATGGCGTCTGCGTCACCCCCGATGCCGACGCCACCGCCCTGCCCGCAGCGGTTGAAGCTCTCGCTGCAGCGACTGGCGCGACGAAGCTGATGGTCCGGTCCGATGGCGGCGTCGAGACCCGCGCCTACTACCGCGGCGGCAACAGCCTCCCGATCGACCAGATCGAACCCCATGCCGCCGACCTGCTCGCCGCAGGCCGAGCGGTCATCCTCCTCGAACCCACCAACCGATTCACCAACCAACTCTCCGCCCTACTCCGCATGGACCGACCCGCACCCGGCAAACCCGGAACCTTCGCAGTCGAGGTCCTAGGGGCCGGCTACGACGTCGGCGACCTCACCCGTGGCGGCATCCGCCCCCAGGTTTCCGTCTCAATAGCCGGCGTCACCTGGCACCACTACGACGAACCATGGTGGGCGGACCTACACGTCACCCGCGACCTGTCACCCAAGGCCGAACACGCCCGCCGGCAAGCCCGGCTGGCTCGCCTCGCCCCTCACATCCGCACCATCACCGGGCCAGGCTCCCTCAGCGACTCGGACGAAGCGTCCGCAGCCGCCGAGTGGCTACGCACCCAGGGACACGTCGACCTCTGGCGCGACTCCGATCCCACACAGCGGGTGATTCGGTCAGTCCGGGAGTGGTTCGAGGTGGCGTTCCTGATCGCCCTTCACCATCCCAACCGCAACTGGCGCTGCCTGGCCACTTCACTGTCGGACCTCGGCGCACGACGAACCGTCTACTGGGATGTCGTCGACGCTGCCCGCAAGTACGCGACCCCGGATCGGAGAATCGTGTGAGCCACAACGTCGTGTATCTCGACTACCAGGCCACCACCCCGGTCGACCAGCGTGTCCTCGACGCCATGCTGCCGTTCCTCACACAGCAGTACGCCAACCCGTCCAGCCCACACCAGCCGGGCCGCCGGGCCGCCTCGGCCCTTCGAGCCGCACGCCGGCAGGTGAAGACATCCCTGGGCGCCGAGTACGACACAGAGATCGTATTCACCTCCGGCGCCACCGAGGCCAACCACCTCGCCATCCTCGGCACCGCTACCTCCAACCCGCGACCCGACGCCGACCACATCATCACCACCCCCATCGAGCACCAGTCGGTTCTGGCCACCTGCGACCACCTCAGCCGCGCGGGATACTCCGTCACCACCGTCCCAGTGGATCACCATGGGCGCGTGAACCCAGCCGATGTCGCCGTAGCCATCACCCCGCACACCGTTCTGGTGTCAGTGATGTACGCCAACAATGAAATCGGCACCATCCAACCAATCGCCGACATAGCCGCCATCACCCGCCGCCACAACGTGCTACTACACACCGACGCCGCCCAAGCCATCGGCGCACTCGACATCGACGTCAACCGGCTCGGCGTCGACCTGCTCACCATCTCCGCACACAAAATCTACGGCCCCAAAGGCATCGGCGCCCTCTACATCCGCCGCGGAACGCCCTTACGGCCCCAATACGCCGGCAGCCAGGAGCATGGCTTCAGGGCCGGCACCATCAATCTCCCCGGCACCATCGCCCTCGCCGAAGCCCTACGCATCCTCGCCACCGAACGCGAACACGAAACCCCACGCATCGCGCAGCTACGTGACAGCCTCGCCGACCGACTACTCGCCGCCCTTCCACACGCTCACATCAACGGCAGCCCCGAACACCGGCTACCCGGCAACCTCAGCCTCACCATCCCCGGCATCGACGCCGCCGATCTCATCGACGCCCTACCCGACCTCGCCATCTCCAATGGATCAGCTTGCGCCAGCGGACACGCCAAACCGTCCCACGTCCTCACCGCCATCGGCCTGCCCGATTCCGACGCGCGAGCTACCATCCGCCTCAGCCTCGGCCGTGAAACCCGGGAGAGCGACATCGAACACGCCGCCCACCGGATCGGCAGCTCAGTCGCCACGACACCACCGCCGGGGTAAGCGTTGGCTACCATGCTCTCTGCATCAACTGCAGTCCATCAGCAGAAGCAAGACGCCACATGAACGGACTGTCAGCCAAAGTGAACAAAAACAGTGCAGTCGATCTTTAGCATCCCAGGTCAAGGAGTCTGCTCCCCGCCCATGCCGGGGGATCCGTCCGCGAGCCGGGGCGCGCCCTCCCACGGGCGCCGCTCCCCGCGCACGCGGGGATGATCCCCGGTTGCCGCGCGTCGCGACGAAGACCTAACCCTGCTCCCCGCGCATGCGGGGGTGATCCGGAGCAGCCGTGGCCGACGACCCGCAATCCCGCCACGTTGCACCTGCTCCTCGCCACTCACGGTGCTCCGGACCAGATCCCGCTGTTCCTGGCACCACTGACCGACCTACTGAACCTGCACGAAGGACACCCGCAGTTCCCGGCCCGCCGGAAACGCGGGCAGGCCGTACCTGATCTAACGGGCGGTCCCCGAAGTGCTGCAACCGATCCTGGTGGGCCTCGACGGCCAACAGGCTGGCGCGCTGTCTGCGTCACAACGCGACGCCCTGAAAGGTCACCTCACCGCCGCCGTATCCACACCAGCCGACCGTGCGGGGATACTCCTGTCGTGGCTCGGGAGACTATCCGTCCCCACCGAAGCATACTGAGGCGGAGGAGCGCTCATCCGGCACCTACTCGCGGACATTCCCCGGCAAGACATCACCACCGCAGCCAGTCACGCACCCACCGCATACACCACAATGGGCGTGGTCAAACTCGCCCGACACGCCAGCGACGACGGCACCCTCGCCACCGCCCTCGGCCCGACCCTACGGCGGCTGCTCCCGCCCACACACTGAACATCGAACACTTCGATACGCAAGCCGATCATCCCACGCTCCAATCAAACAACTACCCCGCCTGCGTCGACAACTCGAAGAGTCCACTTGATCATTGGAGCTCCGGCAAGGACTCGAACCCCGAACCCGCGGTTACCGAAAGTAGCGATCCGAACCTCGTCGCCGCCTGTCGAATGTTGGCGCTGAGCTGCACAGACACGCCCGTGCTGTGATCACTTCTTGTCAACGCCTATCACTCACAAACGTGGGTTTTCGGGGGGTAAAAGAGGGAGAAGCCGACAGCGCGTTGCCAGGTTCCACCGACCCTCGCCCGGGGCCCGGGCACTATCGGCACGAGTACAACGAGCGCCAGCCCCCATCGTGACCCGCCCGCCGCCGCCGACAGGGGTTCGCGTTGGCGGATTGACACGAACCGATACCCAACTTGGATTGGGCCTGATCGGCGTCATCCCGCTTAGCCGACCTCACCCTTCTGGACTGGAGCGGGGCTCGAGCGTCGGCTCGCGCCCCGCTCACTCGGGATGCAGGGAAGGTTCTCTCGACGACGATGGCGAACAGGCCAACTGACCTCGCAACTTCGGGGCGTCGGTCGGCTACCCGCGAGATCGACTTGCCCGTCTGGCCAGCGAAGGATCGACGCCCAGAAGCGGCCTGGTCAGGCCGCCCGCTCACGGGCGGCACTGACGCGGAACGGGTGGGTGAACTCGACACCGCAGCCGGCGCACCAGCCCCGAAACAGCAGGCTGATTGCGGTGTCGACGGGACTCGGGACTACTTCGTAGCGGACGCCTTCGATGATGGCGTAGAGGCACCGCCAGCGGATCGGGCAGGTGCACGTCGCTG
Source organism: Micromonospora sp. DH13 (assembly GCF_020873825.1). NCBI lineage: Bacteria > Bacillati > Actinomycetota > Actinomycetes > Micromonosporales > Micromonosporaceae > Micromonospora > Micromonospora sp. DH13. Next base: position 9,270 of record NZ_JAHWGR010000019.1, on the reverse strand, counting down.
CGCTCATGCCGTTGCCCTTCGGTCATCGGAGTCGAGGGCTCGCCACTCGCGGGGCTTGCCGCCGGTGGCATCGGCCACCTGGGCGACGTCGCGATGGCCGTAGGCGGTGCGCACGCCGGAGATGGACATGCCGGCGGCTGCGGCCAGGTCGCCCAACGTGTAGGGGCGGGGTTGGACGAACTCGCGGCCATAGGCGAGCAACTCGCGGATCCGCTGCTCCGCCTCCTCCTTCGCGCGGCGAGCGGTGGCCAACGCCCCGATCAACGGATCCTGGTCGCCTCCCTCCCACGCGGCCCGCAGGTTTTCGACGATGCGCTCCTGGTCTTCGACAGCTTGGTCGCGCGCGGCGAGGAAGCCGTCGAAGTCTTCCTCGCCAGGTTCGGGTCGCGGGATCGGGCACAGGATCGCGGCCACGTCCGTGAAGATGTCCCATTGACTCATGCCTTGCATTCTGCACACTCTTTTACGATGAACGCAACTCTTCGCACTGAACGCAGTCGAGCGCGCCAGGCGAGGACGGCATCCCGCCGGCGGTCACAGACCAGCGACAGACGCCGCGCGGGGCGGCTGGGCCGTCCTCCGGACGAGCACCACCAGATGCCCGGTCACCTGCAAGGCAGGCCATGGGGCAGTTTGCACCTGCACTTGACTTGGAGTTTCTCCGCTTTGATGAAGCGGGGTCTGCGCCGCTTCCGGGAAGGCCAAACGATCCGGGGCAGTACCGCGCGCGATGAAGATGCAAGCCTGTTGAGGCTCGACAGTTTCGGGGAGGGCGGCCGGTGATGCTCATCCCGGACGCGTCCACGCCCTTGCCGGGGCCCTGCCGCAGCCGGCCCCCTGCGGTACATGCCATCACAGGTTCTGCCCGCGCCCGCAACGGCCAAGGGACCGTAGGATGAGGCAACGACCGACCTCCATCGCGCGGCTGCCCCGCGAACCCGAATCGACCCGATGAGCCGACCGAACTTTTTCGCATTCCCCGCTCGATAAAGCCCCAGGTCAGCAAGTGTCGTCCCCGCACGCGCGGGGGTCTTCCCAGCGTTTCGTTCTCGCCCTGGCCCAGCGCGGTGTCGTCCCCGCACGCGCGGGGGTCTTCCTGCGGCTTCCACGCCCTCGCCGAACTCGCCTGGACGGCCAACCCCCACATACCTCTGCTCCCCACCGTCAACCACGGCATCGACGTCGGCGGCGGCCTGCTCATCGACTGGCTCCTCGCCAACGACGCCATGCGCCCCCACGTCGACCCCGACAGCTACCGCGTCCACGTCCCGGCACGGCAGCCCTACCCCTCCGACCACCGGCTCGTCACCGCCACCCTGGTCTTCGACACCCCACCACCGACACCATGTCACCACCCCCACGACCGACTCCCCTCATCCGGCAGCAACCGGGAGCCGGCCCCCGCCCATGCGCTCCCCGCCACTGAACCGATATACGCGCGGGTCGGCCGCCGACGCTCGCCGCACGCGCAGCCGGTTGCGTCAGGCGCCGGCGAAATGTTTCCCCAGAATGACACCTACCACCCCCACCTTTCCCACCTTGAGGAATATGACTAGACACCACCAGGACAAGCTGATAAGAGAAAGGCGAATTAGCCAGATTCGCGCGATTGATTCCGATTACATCCTCGCGGGAGCAGGCGTTGAGTCGCACACGGTGTGCGACCGGGAATGGAGAAACGGCGGCACGATGATCCACATGTTCCACATAGTGATTAATCAGACCACTCCCAATTTCCCTTAACACTCCTCCGCCGAATGCAACCAAAGGACCCTCCACGCAACCCCTCGAACCCGCCCTCGTTGGTACAGGGGAAGCCCCAGGGAGGAAGACTTTGTCGCGGCTTGACGGATACCCCAACCACCCTTCGATCGAAGTCCAGAAAGCATTGGAAGATCTCTACCTCCGCAGGTTCAGAGGCTGGCGGGAAGAAATGGAACGAGGCATCGTGTGCCCGTCCCCGTGCGGCCAGCACTCCCGACAGGTGCACCCGAACCCATCCAAGCCTCAGAGGTACGCGAACCAGCTGCTGAAGTGGGCTGAATCCCGCCCATGTCAAGGTGACATCATTAGGGGGATGGCGCAGGAATGGAGGCCAGGGTCGTCTTACGAGTCGCAGCCCGAAGACGGGATGGGTGGCTCCCATCCGCAGCCGAACTGCACGATGAAGCCGAGCGATTCATGGAAGAGATGCTCGCGGCCGAGGACCCACCCCGAGTCACTGACGTCGCGACCTCCAGCGACGCTCAGGGGGGCACCATCGAGGTCGAAGCCTTCGTTGAGGCAGAGAAGGAAGGCAACGCGGTCGACTGGCTCGTAGACGCCTTCACCTCAGCGCGCGCCTCCATCGAAAACCGGCGACCAACGAACCAGAGGTACCTCGAATACCAGAAGCAGATCCTGTACATCGAGTACCTCAACGATGGCCAGCCGAGCCCACCGGAGGAGACACCCGGCGACCGAGGCGAGTGACACGCAACATCGGCTACCCCAAGGCCCCTGACCACCCTGCCCTCCGGCGCGGAGGACTGACGTCGACCAGCCATCGAGGATGAACGCCGGCCGGCCCACGCCGCCCGTCGGGAATCCTCCCGGCCGATGCACTCGCACCCGGACCGGTCGAGAGGTCAGTCAGACCACCTGATAGTTCCGTGGCGTAGGCGGCGGCCGGGCGCCCAGACGCAAGAAGGCCGCAGTGCGTGTGTGGTGGTGGAGCAAGCTCCACCACCACACCGACGCCCAGCTACTGGCCGGTACACCGCGTCCGGTCATCACCTCGGCTACCGAGGGCATGGACGGTGGTACTGAGTTTGATCGGTAGACCCTCGTCTCCCTTGAGGAAGGGTGCGATCTCGATGGTGCGGTGGAGGCTGCGCCCGGGGCCGCACGGCTGTTGACGGTCGGACCGGCAGGCCCAGGAGATCGCTCTACGGGCCGCCGCCGCAGCGGTTCCCCGGCAGGCCGCCGCGCAGGAGACCATCGCCGCTCTCGCGCCGGTGCGGCAGCGCGTCGCCGCCGCCCGCGAGTCCGCCACCGCGACGATCAGCCACCTCGACGACGCCCGACAACTGGTCAGCGTCGTCATGCAGGGCGGACAACCGTGCCCGCTCCTACAGGCCCTCGACGGCGTCAAACAGTGCAGGACTGGCACTGTTAATGGACCACGATGCGCTGGCATGATGGCGGCGATGCTCACCGCCCGACGCCGCCGTCATGAGGTCACTGCGGCCTCGCTCGCCGGCATCAGCGACGCCGAGTTGGCAGGGCTGCTGCAGGCCGCGCCCACCGGCGTCACGGGGGTGGGCGGCGATTCCTCGGTGCTCGACGTCCACGGCGTGCCGGTCTTCGCCAAGCGGATCCCGATAACCGATCGGGAGTTGGCCCGTCCGCACGGCACCGCGAACCTGTTCGACCTGCCGACCTACTGCCAGTACGGCATGTACCGCCTCGCCGGCCCGGGCTTCGGCGCCTGGCGCGAACTGGCCGCCAACATGATCGTCACAGAGGGCGTCCTCGCCGGCGAGACGGAGTCGTTCCCGCTGCTGCACCACTGGCGGGTGCTACCCGGCCGCCCACCCATCGCGGCGGAACACCGCGACATCGACGCCGTCGTCGCCCAGTTCGACGGCTCCCCGGCCGTGCGCACCCGCTTCGAGGAACTCGCCCGAGCGACGTCCAGCCTCGTGCTGTTCTGCGAACACATCCCCACACCGCTGCGCGACTGGCTCACCGAGCCGGTCGACAGGGCCGAGGCCCTCGAGCGGCAACTGTTCGATGTCGTGGCGTTCCTGCGCCGCCGCGAGCTGCTGCACATGGACGGGCACTTCGGCAACATCCGGGCCGACGGTGACCAGATCCACCTCGTCGACTTCGGGCTGGCCACCTCGCCCCGGTTCGACCTTTCCGCCGCCGAGCGTGACTTCGTCGCGCGCCATCTCCACCACGACGCCGACTACGCGGCTATGCGGCTGGTCAACTGGCTGGTCACCACGGCCTGCGGGATGACGGTGCCGGCCAACGGCCGCCCGACCGCCCGCGACGCGTACGTGCGCCGCTGCGCGACCCGCGACATCCCGCCCGGCGTGCCGGCGGCCGTGGCGGGAATCCTCGCCCGGCACGCCCCCGCCGCAGCGCGAATGAACGCCTTCTGCTGGCGGCTGTACGACGGCGACATCCACGCGGAGTATCCCAGCCCGCAGTCGACGACCTGACTTTCAAGATCACCGATAGCCAGCCGCGCCTGTCGCCGACAGAGCCGGGCAGGAACGACCGAGGACTACCCACGAGACAACGCCGCGTTGCTGCCATGCCGTGCGCGTATCGCAGGCCACAGTCTGCGATGAACCGCTCGGCATACGGCAGCGCAGGGTGCGAGCCGATCTTGCTTACGGCCTCGCCGCAGACGGGTGACGCTGGAGTGCTGCCGTCGGCTGTAACGGTTACCGCCGTACGTCTGCAAGGCGCGGGCGACGAGGCGCCGACGGACAAAAAGGATGTTGAGCGGACAGATGCCGGCGGGGTTCATTTTGGGCAGGAAGCGGTGTCCCCAGCCCAAGCGATCGGGGCTCCGGGAGCAGTTCCGGGTTCAGACGCCACCCGACGAGATGGTGACGGTCGCCCTCCAGCCGCACGATCCCGACCCGGTCGAGGGCTTGCCAGGAAACCAGGAGGTCCACCACGGCTGTAGATCTGGATTCCGTTCATGCCGATCTCCAAGCGGGTCGTCACCGACGCGGGCGGGCATCCCCCTCGCCAGCGCCCTGACCGGCGGCAACCGCCACGACGTCACCCAGCTCATGCTCCTGACGCCGGTCATCGCCCGACACGGCGTCGTCGAGCAGACCATCGCCCTGCTGCTGCACTGGTTCCGTCGCCTGCGCCATCATTTGCTGGCGCAGACTCCAACGCTCAAGGAGTTGGGAGTTGTCAGCGCTCGCCTGAAGGCCCGCCGACCCCAAGCGGTCCCCGGCTACGCGCCGTCTAGATCACCGCTCCAATACGAGTTAGCGGCCGCTCACCAGGGCGCAAGCCCCGGTTGACGGCCTCTCTTCGTGCTGTCGGGACGGCCGGATTCGAACCGACGACCCCTTGACACCCAGGACGCTTCGCCACACGTTCACGCACGCTAGCGGTCTGCGGAAGCGGTGCGGCCGAGGTCTCATCGCCTACCCTCGTGCATGACGTGTGGTCCCTGCCTGGTCCCCGGGGAACGCCGCTCGCTGGACGTAGGGTACAACAACCCGGTGACATCGAGCCACGAGCTGAAACCGCCGGCCTTGACCGCGCTATGGGAACAGCATTGGCCCGAGTGCCCGCCGTTCGCCCACCGGCTCCGGGGCCAATACCCGGACCAGTGGGTGAGGTTCCACAGCCTGCCGGAATCGAAGCGGTACCCAGACAACGAGAGCGAGTATGCGATCGTGCTCGACCGGCACTATACAGTGCTGTCGGAGCTTGCCCCGGGTGCAGTCCTTCTCGTTGTCACCAGCGAATGGACAGAGGGCCCGAGACTCACCCCTCAGATGTGGCCGAGGCGTTCAGAGATCGCGCCGTTCGCATGGTACTGGCGGACCCTCCTAGAGCACCCCGAGGAAGAACCGGAGTGTCGGAGCTACACGCAGCTCTACGCCGACACGATCCTTTGGCGGCCGGGCGCGATTGACGTTCTGTTGAGGGCTGTCGCCGACGACGAGTTGGCGAACGTGATCCTCGCGCCGACCGACCTCAGATGGCTGTACCTCCCCTACGACGGTGGGGCCGATGTCGTTCTGCCGACGCGAGAGCAGCGCGACGCCCTGAAGGCACAGCATCGAGATTGGCTTTCTCAGCAGTCATCCGGGTTCTAGTGCTGCAACGGCGGTCGGTTAGGGGTAGCCGCGTCGGCGGTAGTGGCAGGTTCGGCCTGGTGTCGGGCGGCTTCGTCGCCATCGGGACCAGGCCCAGACGCGCTGGGGTTCATGGACGTGTCGCACTACGAGTGCGGTGAGGAGTCTTGGGATCTCCGGTACCAATTATCGATCGGTGATCAGACTGAGCCGGCAGCCGGACAATGCAGGCATTGGCCCGCCTGGCAGATCCAGAGGCGAGCGAGGCGATCACTTGGGCCGGTTATGGTCTCAAGGTCTCGAGGCACATGATCAGCACTCGGCTGCCCTCGAAGGTCTTCCAGAGGACGTAGTCGGCTGTCGGGGAGCCGGAGCACGTCTCATAGAGGACCTCCTCTGTCACCGGGCTCGGCCTTATCTCGCGGTACACCACTCGCCTGCGCGCAGCCGCATCCTCACAGGAGACGATGCGCGTGTCGTCTACCGCCTCGTCGGCTACGCAGTCCCCAATCTCGGCGTTGAACTGCACTACATCGCGTACGCTGCGGACGAAGCCGAGGACGCAACTGATCACGCCAACGACCGCAAGAATCGCGGCCACGAACGCTCGTAGGCCCGGCGCCCGAGCCCCCTGTCCAGTGGGCAACGACATCAGCACTCCAGCGACGTGGTGGCAGGGTCGATGGCACCCAAGGTAGGGCTTGCCGTCAACCGCTGCCACACGATTCCTGTTGATGTGGGTGCCCCCCGGACATCTTCAGATCGGCCAATGCACATCCGGCCGAGGTGGCGGTCCACGAACCACAATCAGGCGAGCGGGCTGACCGAAACCCGGACGGCGCCCGGAGCCGCCGCTGAACATTGAGCCCCGCCAACGGCCTCCTCGACCTGCCGAACGCGCCCACACTTGCAGATCAACAACTCTCGACAAGCATGATCAGACACACGCATCTCGGCAGAAGGGATACGCGGAGGCGCCTGAACCCTCCTGCATCACGCACCCCCGTGGGATCACCCTTCAATGCACCCAGGCCATCGGCCTGTTGCGGGGCGGGTGAGACCGCCGGCCCGGCACGTGCTGTTGGCCAATGCGGCCTGTCCGGCTCCGACGCAGTGCCCTCTATTGGTCGCGGTGTCGGTGGTTGAGGTTCCCCCCGGTTCGCCGGAGGGGTTGGTTACCTGGCGCCAGTGGGCTCAGGCTGAACGATAGCGGTCTGGTCCTGTCGGGCCTGGTGGGTCTGCCAGGCGGTTTCGTACTCGTCTGTGGATCGCCAGCCGAGGTCTTTCTGGATGTCGCGGGTGTTGTACCAGCCGTCGATGTAGCTGAAGATCGCGTTCTCCGCCTCCCCACGGGTCCGCCACGAGTTGCGGTAGACCAGTTCGATCTTCAACGTCGACCAGAATTTCTCCATCAGGGCGTTGTCATAGCTGTCCCCAACCGACCCCATCGACGGCAGGATCCCGTTGTCCGCCAAGCGTTGCGCGAAGCGGAACGACGTGTAGTTCGGCCCCCCGTCCGAGTGGTGGATCAGTTGGCCGTCGCGGAGGTCGCGCGACCAGATGCCGTATTCCAGAGCGCCGAGGATCAGGTCGGTGTCGCAGCGGTCGGAACACCGCCAGCCCACGATGCGGTTGGAGAACACATCCCGGACGGCGGCCAGCCAGAACACGCCCTCGCCGCAGGGGATACGCCGCGGCCGTGAACTGCCGGTTGGCCAGGTCCGGAGCGGGTGTTGTCGCCTTCGGCTTCGACCGGATGGGACGGGATGCGCCACTTCTTGCGCGGGAACGCGCCTTGCAGGCCGGCGTCACGCAGCAACCGCTCGACCCGCTTGCGACCGACGTGCCGGCCTTGGCGGCGCAGCATCGCGTGCGCTCTCGGGCTGCCGTAGGTGCCGCCGGAGACGTGGTGGATCTCGGCGATCTCCACTGCCAGTTCCGCGTCCTCGCGTCGCCGCGGTGACGGGTTGGCGGCCTGGGTGAGCCAGCCGTAGTAGGTGGAGACGGCCACGCCGATGACCCGGAGGACGGGCTCGACCCCGAAGCGGTCGCGTAGCTCGTCGACGAGCGTCACGACCACGCCGGGTCGGGTCGAGTTCCGAGGCAAAGAAAGCCGAGGCGGCCTTCAGGATCTCATTGGCCCGCTTCAACTCCGCGTTCTCCCGCCGCAGCGTCTTTGAAGGTTGATCGTGTAATCCGTCGGTTCTGAGGATGGATCGGGCAGGCTGTCTCCCAGCACTCGTGGTGGGAGGTGAGGGCCGGGGGGCAGACGGCCGGAAGTGTTCGTCCGGCAGGTGTCGATGGCCGAGGGCCAACGGTTGCAGCGGATCACCCGGACCGCGAAGGACCCGGTGAAGCTGCGCAGGGCGATCGTGGTGCTGATGTCCGCCCAGGGCCAGCCGGCCCCGGACATCGCTCACCTGCTCAAGGCCAGCGAGGACTACGTGCGGGACGTGATCCACGCGTTCAACGAGCGGGGGCTCGACGCGCTGAACCCAAAACGGGTGCGGGGGCGCACCGAGACGGATCGATGAGCAGACCAGAGACTGGATCTGTGTCATCGCCCGGTGCGACCCCCGCTTCCTCGGCCAACCGTTCTCCTGCTGGTCGCTGACCAAGCTGCGCGACTACCTCGTAGCCGCTGGTCACGTCACCACGATCAGCGTCGAGACCGTCCGCCGGATCCTGCACGAACGCGGAATCTCGTGGCAGGCCACCAAGACGTGGAAGGCCAGCACCAACCCCGACTTCACCTCGAAGATGCGCCGCATCCTCGACCTCTACGACCACCCACCCGCCGACGGCAGGGTGCTCTGCGTCGACGAGTTCGGGCCACTCAACCTGCAACCCCGCCCCGGACGGACCTGGCGACCCGTCGCACACCCGGTGCGACTACGCGCCACCTACCGGCGTGACCAGGGCGTACGGCACATGATCGCCGCCCTCGACCTGACCACCGGCAAGCTGCACTACCGCATCCGCGACCGGAAACGGTGGTGCGAGTTCCTGGCCTTCCTCAAGACCCTGCGCCGCCACTGGCCCGGACAGAAGCTGTACCTGATCTGCGACAACTTTTCCCCGCACAAGCACCCCGAGGTCCGCGCCTGGTGCACCGCCAACGAGATAGATCTGGTGTTCCTACCGACCTACGCGTCCTGGCTGAACTGGATCGAGGCCGAATTCGCCGCGGTCCGCTACTTCGCCCTCAACGGCACCGACCACCGCACCCACGCCGAGCAGGACACCGCCATCGGCGCCTACATCCGCTGGCGCAACCAACGAGCACACCCGAAAGCCGGATTCGCTACCGGATCCAAGGGGACTGCGTAGTTTTCCGTGTTTGGCCTGGGTGTGGTCCGTTGGACAGGACGTTGATCCTGTCCGGGAAGGACCACGTCATGGCAGACAAGAAGAACGCTGCTCCACTTCCGCAGCCCTCGGCGGC